>CAZQYB010000088.1:0-11204 GCA_964597535.1 uncultured Pirellulales bacterium
TGGCCTTGCTGGAAAAGCTGAAGCCGCTGATAACAAATGGCCTCTCTGCCGCAGTGTACACTCAGACTACAGATGTAGAAGTCGAGGTCAATGGCCTTATGACCTACGATAGGGCGATGATTAAGATGGACGCTAAGAAAATTACCGAAGCCAACAAGAATTTGTACCCACCAGCAAATGATGTGAGCACAGGGGGCCAGGAGTTGGTTCCGCTGGATATTAAGACTCCCGGGGCGATGTTCGTTGGCACGCCGCAGGACAAACGTGTGCCGTACCTTGAGAAACCTCTGGGCAGACTACGCGACCCGTTTTACGCCCCGGCTGGAACAAAAAATGTCGCCTTTGGAAAGCCGGTGACCAGCACCGACGACGAACCCGTCATCGGCGAGCTCGAATATATAACCGACGGAGACAAGGAAGCGGCCGACGGCAGTTATGTTGAGTTGGGCCTTTTTCCGCAAAGTGTTACGATAGACCTCGGTGCTCAGTATTACATATACGCCGTTCTGTTCTGGCACTACCACAGGCAGCCCCACATTTATTATGATGTGGTGGTACAGGTTGCCGATGACCCTGACTTTTTTACAAATGTCAGGACCCTGTTTAATAACGACCGTGACAACTCCGCCGGTCAGGGTATCGGTAAGAACCTGCATTATACCGAGACTAACGAAGGCAAGCTTATTGATGCCAAAGGTGTGCGGGCACGCTATGTCCGCCTGTACAGCAACGGCAGTAATTACGATGATTTCAATCACTATATCGAAGTTGAAGTTTTCGGCAAACCCGCAGGATGAAACATTCCCAAAAATGTTACGTCGTCCTTCTGACTGCGACGCTCGCTGCAGCAGGGCTGCGTTTGCCTCAGCTTCAGCAGCGGCCTATGCACACCGACGAAGCCGTTCACGCCGTCAAATTTGGCACACTGCTGGAGGAGAGTCAATATCGCTATAATCCCAATGAGTTCCATGGCCCGACGCTAAACTATCTGACTTTGATTCCTGCCCTGCTCAGTTCTGCCGAAAAACTGACCGAAGTAAGCGAGTTTACCTTGCGGATTGTTCCGGTTTTTTTCGGTGTACTTCTGGTGCTGCTGCTCCTGCTGCTGGCTGATGGTTTGGGCTGGGCTGCCGCAATTTGTGCCGCCGTACTGACCGCTGTCTCGCCGGCTATGGTTTTCTACAGTCGCTATTACATTCAGGAAATGCTGCTGGTCTGCTTCACCTTCGGAGCAATCACCTGCGGCTATCGTTATACGCAGAGCAAAAGCATCAGATGGGCTTTATCGACAGGCATATTCATGGGGCTCTGCTATGCAACCAAGGAAACGTCTATCATTGCCTTTGGTTCGATGCTGTTGGCTCTTTTGCTTACACTCCTGATGTGTCGCTCGCAGGGTGGTTCTGCTTTGAATATTAAGAAAAGAGTCAGACCCTGGCACATTATCGCGGCGGCAGCAACTGCTGTAATAGTTTCAGCACTGTTTTACTCGTCATTCCTGACCAATGCTGCAGGAATCCTGGATTCGTTACGCGCTTACGGCATTTATTTCAATCGGGCCGGCGAAAATGCTCTGCACATTCACCCTTGGTATTATTACCTTAAAATGCTTATCTATTCCAGATATGCCGGCGGGCCGGCGTGGAGCGAAGGCCTTATCGTTATTTTGGCCGCCGCTGGTTTTGTAGTGGCGATGACCAGAAGAAACATTATTGGTGCTGATTGTCGTCTGCTTCGATTCATCGCCTTTTACACTCTTATAATGACAGTGGTGTATTCTGCAATTCCATACAAAACCCCCTGGTGCATGCTTGGTTTTTTGCATGGTATGATTATATTGGCCGCCGTCGGGGTGGTGGCGGTTATAAAGCTGGCGCCAAGCGCTTTGGTACGGACGATTATCAGTTTACTTTTGGTTGTCAGTGGAGGTCACCTCACCTGGCAGGCCTGCCTCGGCAGCTATAAGTACTGCGCTGACCCGGCTAACCCATACGTGTATGCTCATACAAGCACGGATATATATACCATCGTGCAGCGCGTAAAGGACGTAGCCAACGTACATCCGGACGGACGCAAAATGCCCATTCAGGTTATCTGCCCCGAGCACGATTACTGGCCTCTTCCGTGGTACCTGCGTTCTTTTTCCAGGGTTTATTGGTGGAATCAGATTGGCGAAAACGAATTGCCTGCACCTGTTATCATTGCCCCTCCGAGCTTGAAGCCGGCCCTGCTTGAGTTTTTCGACAGACCACCGCTGGGGAAAAAGAATCTTTATATGCGTCTTTTTGATACGTATGTCGAATTGCGTCCGCAGGTTGAATTACTTGGGTTTGTGACGAAAGACCTGCGGGATAGTTACCGGCAGTATCAGACTCCGGGAGGCGAAAAATGACTCAGCAGGAATCGGAAGTTCGCTACCTCGGAAGCAATTGGGATTCAATTTCCGGAATCCATCGTTTCTCTCACGAGGCGATGGCGACTACTTTTGAGATTCTCATTTTGCACGATGATGCTCAGTACGCCAAACAGGCGGCGTGGGAGGCTTTCGACGAGCTTGATAGACTTGAAGCCGAACTCAGTCGATTCATCGAAAACAGCGACATCGCCCGGATTAACAATCTCGCAGCTAATCAGTCTTTGCCCATTGGTTTAGCTGCATTCGAATGTTTGCAGCTAAGTGCTCAGGTTTATAACGAGACTAACGGTGCTTTTGATATTACTATCGGCTCTCTGTTTAGCTGTTGGCTGAACGAGGATAAAACTGCACGCCAACCTTCCGATGAGGAGCTGGATTTTGCTCGTCGCCATACGGGTACGCACCTTTTGAAACTGGACGAGGCAGAGCACACGGTCGAGCTGCTGACCAGCCCGGTGCAAGTTGACCTCGGCGGTATCGGCAAGGGCTACGCCGTTGACAAAATGGCTGAGCTGCTGCGCGACTGGAGTATTGATACCGCTCTGCTTCACGCCGGCTACAGTTCCGTTTTGGCGTTCGGCTGTCCGTCAGGGACAAATGGCTGGCCCGTTACGTTAAGTAATCCCCCCCGACGGTTTGCTTCGCAAACACGAAGCAGCGGGGGCAAACAAACTTTAGCTCGTCTTCATTTGCGGGACATGGCTCTGGCCGGCTCAGGTTTGCAGAAGGGCCGGCACATCATCGACCCCCGCACACTTCGACCGGTCGAAGGTAAGCTGGCCGCCTGGGCCTCAGCGGCCACCGCCGCAACCGCCGATGCTCTTTCAACCGCTTTTATGGCTATGTCACCTGATGAGGTCGGGAAATACTGCCTGAATCATTCGCACACAATGGCTATGGTCGTATTGGAAAAGTCAGACAAAGAAACGGGAGAAGATAACGTTTTGCGCTTTGGCCAATGGGACGAGCTTCTTATTTAGCCGGTATCCGTTTGATAGTTATCAGTTCCCGAAGAACACGCCATAGACTCTTTGCCGGTGACAGCCGGCTGTCGCGGTCGCACGTCCAATCGATAGGAAATTCTTTTATACGATAACCCTGTTTTTCTGCCCGCATTATAATTTCCAAATCGAACATAAAGCCATCCGTAACACATTGCCCGTATAGGTTCCTCGCGACATCGCCCCGATATATCTTGAAGCCGCATTGTGTATCGCTCAGTTCGGAAGAAATTTTCATACTTCTATGTATGACCCATCGAAAGAGCCCTGCACAAATCCGCCGATACCACCCCTGTGCTTCTTGAATTTTACTGTCCGGCAGTTTTCTTGAGCCGTGCGCTATATCGCACGCTCCGCTTTTCAGTAACTTCAATCCATCCAGAACGTATCCGTAAGGTACACAACAGCCGCTGTCGGCGAACATAACATATTCACCGCTCGTTTTTCCGATGCCGGTACGAACAGCATAACCTTTACCGCGTTGGTCATCATAGCGAATAACTTTCAGCTCAACCATTGGGGAGACAGCGACACTTTTCGCTGCTTCGCTCGTTCCATCATCGCTGCCGTCATCGACTACGATAATCTCGCCTGCTAAATGATTGTCTTTCAAAAACGCCGATGCCGCCTTTATGTCGGCGCCAATCTTTTTACTTTCGTTAAATACCGGTATAACAATAGATATATCCATCTTTGAATTACACTTCAACGCCGAAAATAGTTAATAAACCATAAAATAACGGTCAGGACAATCGAAATTAGTATACAACTTCGCTATTGGTATGTAAATCCGCCAGTTTTTGGAGCCAAACTCCATCACACTTCAGCGTTCCGTTCGGTTCATCGTCATTGCTTTGTTCATTTGCAATTCTGCCGTACTAAATTATAATAATTTTAAAGTTTGTTCAACTAAAGGGCAAAAAATCTGTTATGGGCAAAGCCGGATGTGATATTCGAATAGGGACCTCAGGCTGGCATTATAATCACTGGAAGGAGCTATTTTATCCTCCCGACCTGCCGAAGAGTAAATGGTTTGAACACTACGCACAGCACTTTGATACCGTGGAAATCAACAATACTTTCTACCAGCTTCCAAAAGAAGTTTCTCTGCAAAGGTGGCACAAACAGGCCCCGAAGAATTTCCTCTATGCTGTAAAAGCCAATCGCTATATCACGCATATTAAAAGACTCAAAGATACATCCGAAGAGGTTGAGCGTTTTTTCGACAGAATCGGCTTATTGAAAAGCAAGCTCGGCCCAATCCTGTACCAACTGCCGCCGAGTTTGCACAAAGACCTTGACCTGCTCGAAAGTTTTATCAAGCTCCTTCCTGGTAATCGAATTGCTGTTTTTGAATTCAGACACGATAGCTGGTTTTCAGAAGACACTTTCAACCTGCTCAACAAATTCGGTGCTGGCTTTTGCGTTCACGATTTGTCGGGTAAAGAAACGCCGCGGGTCGTCACAGCCGACATAATTTACATTCGCTTTCATGGCCCAGCAGGCAAATACGAAGGCAACTATTCCAAACCAGCGCTAAAAAACTGGGCACAGTGGATAAGAGATAATGGCACAGGGATTAGTAGCGTATTTGCTTATTTCAATAACGACATCAGCGGCCACGCCATCACTAACGCAAAAACATTAAGGGGACAGCTTTCTTAGTTTTTTACCGCAAATAAAAAAAGCCATTACTGCAAATGCAGTAATGGCTTTCTGAGGGGTTACTCCCATCAAACCTTTAATTTTTCTTCTTCGCTGTTTTCTTCGCAGGTGCTGCCTTTTTTGCTGCTTTCTTCTTACGTCTCTTTGCCATTTTAAAACCTCCTTGTAATTAAAGAGTATTCTTGATAAGTGGGTCAATACCCGTCAAACCCACTTTTACTTGGGATTTTGATTGCTTAAAGATATCCTTTCGACAAAAAAGGTAAAAGTGAAAAAATTTGTGGTTGCAGAGCAAATATATTTTGCAGGTTTTTTAGGAATTGTATCTCGTATATGAGTCGGCTGAGCAGTTCTGTCAGGTACATTCTGTTAGGCAGCATTTCAATCATTAACCTCCTCATTATATTTTTAGAACATAATGTGGAATCAATTTAGCGACAGTTTCTATCGACCCAATTTCCAACGCACGCAACACGACTTTTCGCCCCCTGTATTCGTAAGGCAACTCCCGCACTTCAGATATGATTTTTTTGCCTCTATCATTTTGCATCTCAACTTCAAAGTATCTCGTCCCATCAACTTCTATTACCTTATTTACGGTTAGAATATCGGGGAAAACATATCCTCCACCATGGGGGAAAACGTTGGCATTTAAGAGCCTGTCATAAACGCCAAGACTTTTCGCTCTTTTCTCGAAACCTAACAACTCGATGCTCTCGGAACTTAGATTGGGGTTGCCTTTCACTAAATACGCGGGCAAATCTGCTCTCAAAGTGAGCGGGAAGAGAGTAGCGTGGTTATTTGAATAATGACAACCTAACGCTGTTTCATTCATATTTATAAGCCCCTGATGGGTCTCATTGGAAATTTCTATGAATTCTCCAAACAACAATTCTGCAGCTATTTTTCTTTTCTTCTTCGAGAAGCTCTCGGCACATTGATACCTTTCAAAATATTTTTTAGCACCGCTACCTGTGAGAATATAAAACTGCCCCAGAGGTGTTTCGACACGCTCTGCCATTTCACCCAATTGTTTACTTGTATCATAATATATTCCGAAGCCTGATTCGTTATCCCTCCTAAATTCATCTGTGGATGCATGTATTATGAAAGCATATGGAGGTAGATTTTGATCCGATTTTGCAATGGGTTTTACTCGAAGCACATCTATAAAATGGTTGCTTTTGTAAAAGTCCCAAATCACCTCAATGCCGTCTATCTCTATTGTACTCGTCTCCATCTCATGTAATTTTCTGATTAAACTCTCAATATCGGGCAGTTCCTCCAATCCTCCTACCAGCATTCCACATGCATTAGGTTTTACATTAAGAATGATAAGGTCATCATCTCCTGCTCCCCAACTTATCTTTCCTCCATAGCCAAATCCACTTCTCCACCGGTTCGTGTTTCTTGTAATAGTCATATCTGGGGTGGAAATAAAAGTAGCATTTGGGCTTAAGCCAAGTTGATTTTGAATATAATGAATGCCAGCAATACCATAGACAATATTAGCCTTACATAATTCTGCACCACTATCGTTTAACCCAATAAAAAAGCAGTGGTTCTTTGCGTTCCGTAGCATCGCTTTCTTATTCATAGCTCTTTCGTTCTCCAGCAGGGTTGTCTAAAGCCTTATCTTCAAAATCTGTTTCATCGAAAGAGTATTTTTTTTTGATAAAGCCTTTCTCCAAAAGGCTGGCATAAGCAACGCAATACCTCGCCCACGGGATAGCTTCCAGTCGCTCTATCGGTATTGGTTCACCTTTTCCCTCACAAGTTCCATATGTACCGTCCTCAATACGGCTGAGTGCATGGTCAATTTCCACAATAAGCTTTCTCTCACTCTCCATTAACCCTAAAGTATTTTCCATTTCATAGTTATCTGTTCCTGCATCAGCCATATGAATTGGCATGTGTGATAAATCGGTTTTTGGCTTTCGCAATGTTTCATCTTCCATACGGGTCACGTCACCTAATATCTCTGCTCGCTTCGCCAGTAATATGGCTTTGAATTCTTCGATCTCTGCTGGTCCTAAATAGCCTGTATTTATCTTCCCTTTTACCATAGCGATTATATCGTTCAGAACTGATTTGCTTCCCTTAGGATTTATAGCCTCCAGCAATCCTTCGACGGCTAAAATCATCGCCCAAGAAATGCACATAAGCTCCTTACAAATACACGCCTTAGCGGCTTGATACTTCTCTCAATTTGACGCGAGGTCATCCCAATCATAGCAAATGACAAAAATCCAAAGACAAATCCTGCCACCGCGCACGCCAACCGACGAATTTTCAGAGGGTCTATCCTGGGCGAAAGATAAGTTGATATCTGGTCCTCAATCTCTCCCAGATAATGCAAGTACGGTTCCTCTAACTCATCCGGTGTATCAGATTGAAGTTTTACCAATAATTTGCCTTGGAAAAGCAGAAGGAACTCTTCTTTGGAATTAACGGAAAATTCGTAATGGGTATTTAGCAGATGTTCCAGCATATCTTCCAGATTTTCCGGCTGACGGTCGTATGAGCGGATGTGCTCAATTAGATGCTCTATAGCCTCTTCCACCAGCGTAACAACAATTTGGTCTTTGTCGGCGAAATGCTGGTAGAGAGTTCCCTTACCCACATCGGCTTTTTCAGTAATTTCTTCCACCGTCGTAGCGTCAACGCTTTTTTCGCTAAAAACGTCCAAGGCGGCTTTTTTCAGCCTCTTTCGTGTTTTCTTGGCCCTTTTCTGCGTCCGACCTTTTTTGGTTTTTGTCAGTTTAGCTCTCATCTTTTGACCGTTTAGTCAATCTTGACTAAATAGTCAACAAAAAACTTGACCTTTTCAAAAAAAATATTAGATTTGTTTGCCAAGCTTAAGACGGACGTGCCGAATGCCTGTCTTGGCAAAATTTTTGAATAACTATTTCAGCAAAAGGGTAAGGAGTAAGAAGATGACTAAAAAGAAACACGCCTTCAAGTTTCTGCTTTTGTTGGCCTGCCTGCTGACCTTGGCCTCATGCAGTGGCAGCAAGGAAGAAACAGAAGCAGCCATGGCAGAAGCTGAGCAGGTAAAAGCGGAACTGGCAGAAGCCAACGAGATCTTACAGACAACTCAGAGCGAGAGGGATCAATTAGTGGAGGACTTGGCGCAGATTGCTGGTGAGCGGGATAAGGCCGAGTCGGAGCTTGCTGCTGTTACGGCCTCTTTGGAAATGTTGCAGAATCAGGTCGCTCAACTGACCAGGCAGCGTAACGCATCGCTTGCCGAGGCCAGAAACGCACAGGCTATGGTTGAAACGCTCAGGGAGCAATTGAAAGGAAAGGAAAGGGAAATTCAGGAGTTTGAGCAGTGGGGTGCTGAATTGCAGGCGACCATACAAGACCTTGAAGGGCAGTTGGAACAAGCCTATCAACAGCTTCCTGAGAGCTCATACGAAGAGCCCAATGAACAATCAGATGAGGAGGTTGTCGATGGAAATAATGTTTAATGATTTAACGGTTAGCTAAGATGGCGGAATACACAAAAAGACAAATGACCAGACATATCTGTGACCTTTTTGCAAAACGCCCTGAAACGATTAGGGCAACACGGTGGGCCTGTGTAATCAAAGACGGCAGGTTAACGGTTGTAAGGCGTGTTATGGTAATGCCAACCGACATAGTAATAACCGAGAGTGTTCTGGAACCCAGTCAATCCCCATCAGGACTCTTGATTTATTACGGGGTCTGGAAAAACTGGCGTGCGCTAATTGTAGCCAATATCAAAATGTAAGGGGACACTATGCTAAAGGCAAAGGAATTTACGATTGAGTTAGAAAAAATAGATGCAGGCGAAAACCCGCTTCGGTTGGAAGGAGAGAATAAAGGTATTGCCGAGCTATCTGAATCGATCAAAAGGATTGGCCTCATTAACCCTCTCGTGGTGGCTCCTGACCCTAACGGTGACCATTATCGTCTTATCGCCGGTCATCGCAGGTTTGCTGCATGCAGAAGAGCTGGGCTCAAGGAAGTCGCAGTCCGTATCACTCAAACAGACCAACGAGAAATATGTGAGGTAGCGCTCGCGGAAAACCTGTTCCGAAAAGACCTGAGTCCTATCGAAATGGCTGTGGCCGTAGTAGCTTTGATCAAGGAGGGGGGTATGACCCCCGAGCAAGTTGCGACCGTCTGCAGTCGCCCTATTGCTTGGGTAAAAGAGCAAGAGGAAATTTTAAGCTGGCCGCCTGATGTGCGCGAATTTGTTCACGAAGGTTGGTTAACTGTACCCGCTGCATCGAATCTCGCTCTAATTGAGGATAATATTCATAGAAAGTTCCTATTAAATCAAGCGAAAGAAACCGGCGCGACTGCCCAGACTACAGCGGACTGGCTTCATGCGTGGCGTACATCACAATCAAGTTCGTTGTAAGACTCCTTATTGCCAGCGGCGCCGATGTTAACGCAATAGACAACCAGGGCCGAACTCCTCTGTGGTGGGCTAAACACAAAGGTCATAAAGAAATCGTGGAACTGCTGCGCAAGCACGGGGCTAAAGAATGACGAACTCGTGACACAAACCTTGAGCATGAACCACGAATCACGAGCCACGAAACACAAACTACCAAAGCACATTTAGTCCCCTTTCAATTGCGTATCGCTGAACAGCTTCAATTTCTTGCGAGGTTGGTCGGCGGTTTATTTTTGTGTGCGAAGAGGCCTTGTAGCAGGGACGGTACTGGTCCATTATATTGATAGCGGTTTTGGTACTAATCTGCCCAGCTAAAAAGTCAATAACCTCAAAGCTTCCTGCCAGTTGATTCGGCAGGACCAGATGTCTTACCAAAAGCCCGCGTGTCGCCACACCTTTTTCTACTTGAAGGTCACCGACTTGGCGGTGCATCTCTCTGACTGCCTCCCGATTTACCTGCGGATAATCGGCTGCGCTGGAAAGTTCCTCTGCAGCCGCCGGGTCTGAATACTTCATATCAGGCATATAAATATCCACATACCCTTTGAGCAGCTTGAGCGTTTCAACCGAATCATAGCCGCCCGTGTTATAGACCGTTGGCAGTGTAAGCCCCTCCTTTTTTGCCAATTCAATGGCTGCCATTATAGCCGGGATAACGTGCGTAGGCGTAACGAAATTAATATTGCTGCAGCCGTAATTTTGCAGTTCGAGCATAGATTGAGCCAGCCGCTCAATCGTTACCTTGTGCCCGTGACGATGATGGCTGATATCGAAGTTCTGACAAAATACACAGCCCAAATTACAGCCGGCAAAAAATATTGTGCCCGACCCGCCCCTGCCGACAAGCTCTTTCTCCTCACCGAAGTGCGGCCCAGCAGAGCTGACCACCGGCATATCGGCGACGCCGCAAAAGCCAATTTCTCCTTTGCTGCGGTAAACTTTGCACTGGCGCGGACAGAGCGTGCACGGATTCATACGTTCCCACAACTGCTGAACGCGCTTGTTAAAAGAACCTAAATTGATTGATGAATCTGTCACAATCAAACCTTGTTAAGAAAACCGGACCGCAGCATCAGACAAGAAGCTCTGGTATTACCATCCACTCAATTTGCCACCAATTGTCTTCGGACCGGCTCAGGCATACTATACCGCCGTTTTTGAACGCCACCGTATTGGCCGATTCAGAGCCGGTTAAAAGCAGCGATGTCAGCCTGCTCAAAAAAGGCAGATGCCCCACAATCATAATATCCTGCTCAGTTGAGGCAAGTTCGCTTCTTAGCGCGGTGACATTATCGTTCGGCCCAAGGCCATCACGTGCGGTTGTCCCTTCTTTTGTTTCGATGGCTTCAGCTAAAACCTCAGCCGTCTGGGCTGCCCGTCTTTTTCCACTATGCCATAGACAATTGACAGACAAGTTTAAGGGTCTGATGAATGCAGCGACTTTCTGTATGTCCCGCCGGCCTTGCTCGGTCAGCGGGCGCTGCGGGTCCATTTGTTTTGAAGCTGCTTTTGCGTGCTGGACAAGGTATAATTTCATTTTTTCCTCCCTTTGGTACAATTATTATAGCATAACCCTTTAATTTGACAATTTCAGCTTCCGGCTAAATCTATAATTAACTTTACAAACAGCAGCTAACTATTTCAAGCCAATTAAGGCCAGAACATATATCTTTGGCCGCCGGCCAAACTA
>CAZQYB010000089.1:0-11196 GCA_964597535.1 uncultured Pirellulales bacterium
GCCGGAAGCAAGTGTGCCGGAAGCAAGTGTGCCGGAAGCAAGTGTGCCGGAAGCAAGCGTGCCGGAAGCAGTTGTGCCGGAGACGGGTGCGCCGGAGACAGGCGTACCGGAAGCAGTTGTGCCGGAGATGACTGAGGACACGACCACAGGAGAGGAGTTGACGGATGCGGATACTGTTATAGGGGAACAGGGAGTCAATGTCCTCGGGGAGACAGACAGTGAAATAGATGATACGACGGGAGAAACCAAGGGTACAACGGCTGAAGTGTCATTGGAGGAGATTGAAGAAGATGTGAATTTGGATACTTTTGGCAGTGGCTCGGGTCTGTTGGACCTTTCGCTGCAAGCTGATGACACTTCGTTGGGCGGTATTCTCGATGAGATTTATACATCTGAAGGTGAGGAGGAGCAGAAGACCCGTGAAGGTTCGGGGTTGGCAGTACCCGTTGAGGCAGGACAAATGCTGCCGGAGGAGGAGCTTGCCGGTCCGGAACCGACTCATGAGGTGCCGGCAGTGGTTCGAGGGTATATCGAGCCGGAGCCGGATACTGTAAGTAACGCATTCGGAATTATGCTGTTTTTGCCTTTGTTGGTCACTGTTTATACGGCGATAGTCGTAGTGGCGGGTTTCAACAGTGTGATGCCTGTGGTTCGGGGAAAAATACAGGACATGATTTGGTATATTATGATAGGGCTTGCTGTAACGGGGGGAGTAATAATTGGTGCGGCCTTTATGCTTACCGGCAAAGGCGGCAAGGCAGGTAAGAAGCAA
The DNA here is from genome assembly GCA_964597535.1 of uncultured Pirellulales bacterium. GTDB lineage: Bacteria > Planctomycetota > Phycisphaerae > Sedimentisphaerales > Anaerobacaceae > CAZQYB01. The sequence goes on from CAZQYB010000089.1 coordinate 773, forward strand.
AAAGCAAAAAAACCTAAAAGAGCTAAGAGAAAACCGGAGCCAGCTCCGGAAAATTAAACCTGTTTACAAATTTGATAATGTTAGTCTTTTTCTCGGAGCTTTTTGAGGAGGAAAGAGGTTTTTTGGCGCAGCAAAAAGAGAGGGCTGTGTGTATGTGTTTACCCCAGGTCACAATTCTTTTGTGAACAGCAGGTAAAAACGCTATGGATTTTTAACGTTGTTTTCTACGGCTGCTTACCTTATTCTTTGACAGCAGAGCGACAGTAACAGCAAATATTCCAGTCACCACCCAGGCAGGTTATAAGCTACTGCCGGCAATCCCATCGGTACACTTTCCTTTTTTGTTTCCACTTCCGCCGTAGGGTGGGTTCTGTTGTCGCCTCGTCTTGTGACATACATAACGGCCAGTTCGTGGTTGCATAAAGGAGTCCGGGAATGAGGTAAGTATGTAGGGTGCACCTTTTCCCGGCGAAAATCCGATTTTGTTGCAATATTGGCGTACTTTGTGTAAAATAAATTGTGTTATGTGCACCATTTGTCTTTTCGGGGTGTAGCTCAGTTTGGCCAGAGCGCCTGCTTTGGGAGCAGGAAGTCGAAGGTTCAAATCCTTTCACCCCGATTTTTTGCCGAAGGCAAAAAATCGGGGAGCAGTAGAGAGGAGAAAGTTGAAAGTAGAACAAATTGCCTGCTGCGCAGACAATAATAGTGTTTTGATAGCGTAAACCGGCCTACTGCGGTCTATTGCTCAACTGCTCAAAAAGTGCTTCAAGTTTTTCCAAGCCGGCAAAAATTCAAGAAAATCGTGCCAATAATTACTTGAGTTCGGGGGCTTGAATAATCGATTGTTGTTGAGCAGAGATGTGGTCGTGGATTCTTATGATTTGGTTTGACGGGAATTACGATTTTGGTTAATGTAAATGGATAAGGAAAAAATTGCCTGTCTTTAGTAACATAGGGCATAAGAAAGGCATTTAGCCGGTTTTTTTCTTGTTTGATATCAAGAAAAGATGTTTATGAGAAAGGGAAATGCGATGTTCAAATCAAAAATCAAGGCAAAAGACATTATGACTAAGAAGGTAGTTAGCGCGAAAAGGGAGACCCCAATATACGAGGCCATGAGGCGTCTGAGACGAAACGAAGTTGCGGGTATGCCTATCGTGGAAGATGATATGACTTTAGTAGGAATTCTCACAGAAAAAGACGTGCTGAGGTTGTTCTATGCCGATGAAGATGTCAGGGATAAAACCGCCGGAGATTTTATGACACGACCTGCGGTTTCCTATAAGGAGGATGACAATTTGAAGTCTATTTGTGATTTCATGATGATTAATTATTTCAGAAGAGTCCCGGTTACGTCAAAAAAAGGCAAAGTGGTCGGCATTATCAGCAGGCCGGATGTTATCGACTATATTTTGCAGACAAAGGGTGAAAGTGCCGGTACCGGTTGAGAAATCAAAGTGGCAGCCGATGACGTAATGTGAAGAATATGCAGCTCGTTTTTGATGTTCTACAAGAATCGTCAGGATTAAGGCCGCCCTAAGATTTCTGGAAGACTATACCTGCTACAATTAAGATTAGGCCTGTTATTGTTGAGAAAAGGATTTGTTCGCCGACCACAAAATGTATCACCACGATAGAAAGAAAGGGAATCAAATAGATTAAGTTCGCGACATGGGCAGTTGTTTCGGATAGTTTTAAGGCCCTCATCCAAATCAAGAAAGTAAACCCCATTTCAAACAGCCCAATATAAACCGCACCAAGAACTCCACGGAAGCTGGGAAGGGTAATTTGCACTCTTGGCAAGACCAGCGCGGCAAAAAATATAAAAACAGAGCCGAATGCGAAATTAAGAAACAATCTAATTATTTCATCGCCCTTGTCCTTTACGTTATAAATCCAGAACAGTGCCCAGATTATCGAGCTGCCTATTGCTAACGACACTCCGGTAACATTGGTAAACCTAAACCCAAAGATGTCGCCTCGAGTAGCAATGATAAAAACGCCGGCAAAACTGATAATTACGGCAAGAATATTTCTCAATTTAATTTTTTGATTGAGTAAAGGTATTGAAAGTAATACGAGCATTATCGGCCAAATAAAATTTAATGTCAGGGCTTCCTGAGCGGGGAGTATTGAGTATGCCTTAAAAAGCACAAGGTAATAAATGAAAGGGTTAAAAAAGCCCAAAAAAGCAGAACACAGATAGTCTTTTCTTGTCAATGTCTTGAGTAAGTTGAGTTTTCTAAAGAATAATAAAAGGCAAAAAAGAACAATAGTGGATACAATCGAGGCATAAAACAAAAGAGACAAAACGTCTAAGTAACGTAATGAAATTTTAAAAGCAGAGGCAACAGTGGACCATAACAAAACCGCAGCGGTCGCATAAAAATAAGCTTTCTTTTGTTTCTCCATAATTTAGATGCCGGATTAAAAGCAATGGTTTTTCCAATCTCTCTAAACTATCAGTCCTGCTGATAATATGCAATAAGGAAGTGCTGATTTGCAATTATGCGGTTAGGGTTCCGTGTCAAGAAGGACAAAAACCGGATTCCTGCACAAGCGTGAACAACGAATGGAGGAGAAAATTTATTTGAAGCATTGGACGACCTGTATAAAACAGGAACGACCTTGTAATTGATTATTGATTATCTACTACCAACTGCTATCTTTTAGGTGGAAGCGGTTCGGGTCAGGTGAAAATATTTTCGAGGTTGGAGAAAAATATGGCCAGAAAAGCAGTTGATATTGTGTTATTGCCGACAGAGGCGATGATGGACAAAACGATTGAGGCGAACAAGGAGCTGGTCAGGAAATTCGGCAGGAAAATAGTTCTGAATAAAGAGAATTGCCTGCCCCACATTTCTTTAGCTATGGGATGTGCTGGTGAAAGGGACATTATTGCTATCGAGAAAGTTTTGAAGCCGGTCGCAGAGAAAAGCTCATTGCCGGAATTGAGAGTTGCTGCTGTCCGAACCACGACAAATTCGGTCGGTGAAAAGGTGTCCGTTTTTGAAGTGGAAAAAACAAAGGAACTTCAATTGCTTCACGAAAGAGTTATGGATGAGCTTGGCGCATATTTGAGCTACAACGTGACCGGGGATATGTTATACCGCTCCGGAGAAATTGGAGAATCCACTTTGCTTTGGATTAAGAACTATCGCGAAAAATCAAGTTTCGCGAATTTTTCGCCTCATATAACAATCGGATACGGTGAAACAGAGAACTTGTCGTTCCCGATAAAATTTACCGCTTCAAAACTTGCTTTGTGTCACTTAGGTAATCATTGCACGTGCAGAAAGATTTTGGCATCAGTTAGAATCGTTACTCGACCGTAACGCTTTTTGCAAGGTTGCGGGGTTTGTCAACGTCGTGGCCGCGAAGGACAGCAGCGTGATACGCCAGCAGTTGAAGCGGCACAACGGTCAGCATCGGCTGAAGAACCTCCGGGACGTCCGGGACGGTAATTAAATGGTCGGCGTACTGTTTGATATTCTCATCGCCTTCGGTTGCTACTATGATGGTTTTTCCGCCTCGTGCCCTGACTTCAGCAATATTGCCCATAATTTTATCATATTGCGGTCCCGTTGCGGCAATGAAGACAGCAGGCATCCCGTCAACTATTAGGGCAATCGGGCCGTGTTTCATCTCCGCAGCGGGAAGGCCCTCGGCGTGAATGTAACTTATTTCCTTCAGTTTTAAAGCCCCTTCAAGTGCAACCGGATAATTAAATCCCCTTCCCAGGAAAAGCCAGTTGTTCTTGTCGATATTTGCCGAAGCGATTTCTTTAATATGGTCCGACTGCTCGAGGATTCGGCTTATTTTGTCCGGCATGCGGGAAAGTTCATCGATATACCTCTTTGCCTGCTCACTGCCTATATGTCTTCTTCTGCCTAACTCGATTGCTAACATAGTCAACACTGCTACCTGGGCGGTAAAGGCCTTTGTGCTTGCTACTCCTATTTCCGGGCCTACGTGCAGATATACACCTGCATCGGTGGCTCTGGCGATGGAAGAGCCGACGACATTAACAACGCCCAGCGCTATTGCTCCCCGTTCTTTGGCCTGCTCTATCGCTGCGAGAGTATCGGCTGTCTCACCTGATTGACTTATTGATATGACAATCGTGCCGTCCTCAATGATTGGATTGCGGTATCTAAATTCACTTGCGTATTCGGTCTCTGTTGGAATACGTGCCAGATGTTCAAACAAAAACTCGCCGACCAGACCGGCGTGGAATGCGGTTCCACAAGCGGTCAGGATAAAGCGTTTGGCTCGGACCAAGTCACGCAAGCGAGAAGCTATGCCTCCAAGTCTGATTTGATTGTTTTGATGGTCGAGTCTGCCGCCCATACAGGTGCTCAAGGCCTTGGGCTGCTCGAAGATTTCTTTAAGCATATAATGCCGGAAACCGCCTAACTCGATTTGGTCCAGTGAGAATTCAATTTCCTGCAGGTCTTTCGTGACAGTGACGTTATCTATTGTTTTGGTATGAAATCCCCCTGAGCCGATGGTAACCATTTCGTTGTCGGCAAGGTATATTACCTGGGTTGTGTGCTCTACAATTGCAGCGGCATCGGAGGCAAGGATATATTCGTTGTTCCCGATGCCCAAAATCAAAGAACTTCCCTTTTTGGCCCCGATGAGCATATCGGGAAAATCCAGGCAGACAATACCCAGCCCGTAAGTGCCGTGTAGCTCGTGAAGAGCTTGTTGAACCGCCCATTCAAATTTGTTCTGGTCGGCTGATAGCTTTCTTTCTTGGCCGTCGTTGCCTTTGGCGTAGAAATAGCCGATTAAGTTTGCTATCACTTCCGTATCAGTTTCACTTGCAAACGTAGTTCCTTCATTTTGCAGCCAGGTTTTCAGTGTCGCATAGTTTTCGATAATGCCGTTGTGAACAACAGCTATTTTGCCGGTGCAGTCCAGGTGGGGATGGGCATTTGTAGTATTTGGCTTGCCGTGTGTTGCCCAGCGTGTATGGCCAAGACCGAGCGTTTCCTGGGTGTTTGGCTGTTCTAAAATCTGTTCAAGGTCGCTGATTCTGCCGCTGGTTTTTTTTATTCTTATAGCTCCTGTGCCTAACATTGCCACGCCTGCTGAGTCGTATCCCCGATACTCTAAGCGTTTTAGCCCTTCTACGAGAATTGGCTGGGCAATTTTTTTACCAAGGTAAGCTACTATGCCGCACATTTATAACCCTTTTAATTATCCGTCAAGCTTTATTTATTGTAGTCAAAACCGGCCCATTTAACAAATCAATTCTGCTTAAATGTTCTATCAGATATTATCATTTGACGATTCAGTTCTTATTCGGTTTAACTTGATTTATGATAGTTGTTATCGACTACAATGTGGGGAACGTCAAAAGCGTATGCAACGCCTTTAGCCATATTGGCTGTCGCGTAAAGCTTAGCTGCGAAGCCGCTGATATTGAAAATGCTCTCGGCCTTGTTCTGCCCGGAGTCGCAGCATTTGGGTATGCTGTCAGAACATTGGGGTCTCTGGCCGAGCTGATAAAAAATGCTGCTTTAAGCGGCAAACCGCTCTTGGGTATCTGTGTCGGTTACCAGATGCTTTTCGACCAAAGCACTGAGTATGGCCTGCATAATGGCCTCGGCTTAGTCCACGGCAACGTTGTGGCTTTGCCTGCCGGCCGGAGAATTCCTCATATGGGATGGAACCTGGTCAAGCTGCCTGAAGATATGGACCTGTTTGCCGGCGTCGGAAGAGAGCGGCATTTTTATTTTGCTCACTCCTTTTATGCCGAGGTCAAAGACAACCGGGCCAAGAGCGCACATACTGACTATGGCTTCTACATGCCCGCGGCGGTGCAGAAGGGCAATATCTATGGCACGCAGTTTCACCCGGAAAAGAGCGGCAAAACGGGGTTGAAGGTCTTGCAGAATTTCTACGAAATTTGCGAAAAGGGGGGCAATCAATGCTGACAAAAAGAATCATTCCCTGTCTCGATGTTAAAGATAACCGCGTGGTTAAGGGCGTTCATTTTTTGAATCTGCGTGATGCAGGTGACCCTGTTGAGCTGGGTGCAAGATACAGCGATGAAGGCGCAGACGAATTGGTATTTCTGGATATTACCGCTACCATTCGCTCACGCAGAACAATAGTCGAACTTGTTGAAAGGGTTGCGGAAAATGTCTTTATTCCTTTTACTGTGGGCGGCGGCATACAAACGGTTGAGCAGATAGATGCGCTTTTGCGAAGCGGGGCGGAAAAGGTCTCGGTGAATACGGCTGCTGTTAAAAATCCGAACATAATTGCCGAAGCAGCGCAGCGTTTTGGAAATCAGTGCATAGTCCTTGCGATTGATGCCCGCCGGTCGAAGAAACAATCCGGGAAATGGCAGGTCTGTGTGAAGGCCGGCACCGAGCCAACCGACATCGATGCAGTCGAATGGGCTGCCAAAGCCGAGAAGCTGGGCGCAGGTGAAATACTCTTAACCAGTATGGATGCCGACGGCACCAAAGCAGGTTACGATATTGAATTGACCAGAGCGGTTAGCGATGCGGTAAATATCCCTGTAATCGCATCCGGTGGAGCGGGCAAGCTCGAACATCTCTACGATGCAATTGTTGACGGCAGAGCCGATGCCGTGCTTATGGCCTCAATCACGCACTTCGGAAATTACACTATAAAACAGATGAAAGAATACCTCGCCGGCCGCGGCATCGCTGTAAATCTATAAGTTCAATCCCTTGCCCTTTTTGGGATTCCATGTTTTGCGTCATTCGAATGGTATCATATAGAAGTATTTGCATTCTTTTCCGGTAAGTTTAGTAAGCGCTTGGGAGATGACCTTCTGTACATCAACTGTCCTCGGGCCGAAATGATGAGAGATCCTGGGGTCATATGCCCGATAGGCACGCTTGAGAATATTGACCGCCCGGCTGTCCTTATACAGCGCGAGCCTATAGATCATATCCCATGTTAAAAGATCAGGTTGTTTGAGGTCACGCTCTTGTACAAACTCCAAAAGGATGGGAACGACTCTGGGACCAGCAAAGTCCAAGGCCCTGTGTAGAATTGAGCTTGCAATGCGTTCATTGCGATGTCCGCAAATATACTTCAAAACCATCCTTGCGGCTTTCGGACTTTCGCTTTTCATCAATATTTCTACTGCCCGCTCCCTCAATGGTCTCTTTCTTTCCTCTGGCTTATCAGTCTTACCCAAATATACCTTTGCATCCAAATTCGCAAATTCCTCGGATTCCAAATCGAGGAACGGATATATGTTCTCTATACATTCACGGTCATCCAGCTTCGCCAGCGCTGCAAACGCTTCGAGACGAACCTCGTGTGATTCGCTGTTGACAAACTTCTTCAGCATCGGGATAGCTTGACTCGATCCCAAAGAACCCAGCGCCCGCACACACGCAGCAGTGAGACCATATTTTCTCCTCGGGCGCCACCGAGACCAGTCCTGCTCTATATCTTCACAGCCCAGAAAATTCAAAATAATATTGACAGCTAAAGGGTTGCCGCTGTTCCCAAGCGCCCTAACAACGAACAGTCGGTACTTTGCTTTGTTTAACCATGAAGCAAGCACATAGACCGCCTCGTCGCAACCAATACGGCCTAAGGTCTTGATAATCAAAATCCGAACATTCTTATGCATAGGTCTTTCGAAAGCTTGGGCCAGTGCGGGCACAGATTTCCCTGTGCCCGTTCTGTGTAAGCATTGAACTACGGTGTAGAGGCTGTATCCTTTATCGAGGGCATTCAAAAGAATCTGCTCGACCTGTTCACCTCCTATGTGAGAAAGAATACTAAGAACTACTGAATTATCATATCCCTTGTCTTCGAGAAGGGGGAGAACGAATGGAAGGGCTTTAGAACCCATCCTCTTGCTCAACATATAGGCGACGCGTATTTTTTCCTTGCCAGAGGCTGACTCAAAGCGGTCGAGAAGTAACTCGGTAATTTGCTCATCTGAATATCTCGCAAATACCTCCAGTATTTCCTGCCGTATGGCCCATGCATAGGATTTTCTGAGCTGTTCGATAGACTCTTGTATGTTTTCTTCCTGAGCGGCTGCAAGCATTTTTTCCTCATCTATGTCTTTCGTAGGATCTTTAAATAACTCGATCAGTCGCTGCAGTGCTCTCTGCGATTCGTTTCTGGTAAGCAAGCCGGTAGCGAGTTGACGCACGCCGTAGTTTTTTGACCGAGAGGCTTCCAAAATAGCATCCAGTCCACAATTTGTATCAGCAAGCCAGAGAATTATATGAGCTCTGGATGCCTCCTCTTCCCTGAAAGACTTTGCAGACTCAAGCTTTTGAAAGAGCCGCGTAAAGATGTCGTTGGCAAGTTTATCATCAGGGGTTGAACAAAGGGTTATCAGTTGTTTCTCAAAGTCCGGGCTGAAAAGTTCATCGCCCTGTGCCAACGGGGCCAATAAACTCAGCACAATCGCGATTGCTAAGTTAATATGGCACCCTTGAAGCAAAGTCATAATATCCGCCTTTCCCGACAAAGCGGGTGTCAGTCTAAAAGGTGTCTAAATACGTTTCAATTTCCCAGTTGGTGACCTGCTTTTTGAACTCGTCCCACTCTTTTGTCTTTACGTCGATGTACCTTTCAAACAGATGCTCTCCCAGGGTCTCCTGCAGCAGCTTGTCTTTTTTCAGCTCGTCCAGGGCTTCCCATAATGATGTTGGCAAGGTATCGATATTTTTCTGAACCAAGCTTTCATCATCGAGCGTGTATATATTTTCTTCAACCGGCTCAGGCAGTGTCAGGTTATTTTTGATTCCATCCAGGCCGGCTTTTAACATAACCGCGAAAGCCAGATACGGGTTGCAGGCTGGGTCGGGGTTTCTCAACTCGATTCGAGCAGCTTCCTGCTTGGCTTTGAACCATTTAGGCACTCGCAAAAGGGCTGAGCGGTTCATAGCAGCCCATGTAATATAAACAGGCGCCTCGAAGCCGGAAACCAGTCTCTTGTAGGAATTCACCGTCGGGCAAAGAATTGCACACATCGCTTTGACGTGTTTTATTTGGCCGGCAATGAAACCAAAGGCGACTTTCGACAGGTTGTATTTATGGTCTTTGTCGTAAAAGGCGTTTGCCTTTGCCTTGGTATCAAAAAGACTCTGATGGACGTGCATTCCGGAGCCGGGCTTGTCCATTATGGGCTTGGGCATAAAAGTGGCGTGCAAATTGTGCATTTGAGCGATTTTCTTCGCACAGTATTTTAATGTGAGCACCTTATCGGCTATATCAATACAAGGGCCGTAATGGAAGTCAATTTCATATTGGCCGAAGCCGACTTCGTGATGGGATGTTTCAACATTGATTCCGAAATTTTCCAGCGCGGCCACTATTTGCTTTATGACCTTGTATCCTTCGTGAGAAGAAAGGTCGAAGTAACTGCTGTAATCCATAGGTGAGGTTCTTTTCTCGGCATCTGTTCTAAACAAATAAAATTCGGGCTCAGGGCCGACGTTGAATTCAAACCCTTGCTTCGCGGCATCAGTAACTGCCTGTTTGAGAATGAATCTGGGGTCGCCTGCGAAGGGCTTGGCGTCGGCGCGGTAGATATCGCATATCAGCCGAGCGGTCTTGCCATTTTCCGTTAGCCAGGGCACAACAGCATAAGTTGCCATATCCGGCTTTAGAAACAAATCGCTCTCCTGTATCCGAGCAAAACCTTCGATTGAAGAACCGTCAAACCAAACGCCATTGCGTGCGGCGCCTTCTAATTGTTCAACTGGTATGATGACCTCTTTTATGACGCCGAGTAAATCGGTAAACTGCAGGGTGATGAATTTTATATCGTCTTTTTTTACCTGCTCTAAAATCTCTTTAACTTCCATTTGGATTCCCTTCCTTTAATTGGCGATTCTTAACGTTTCCAATTGAAAAGTCCTTGACAATATGCTGCTGATTATTCTGGCCTTTGTGCTGAAAAGTGCAAGATAAATTTCAAAAATTCGGTTTTAACCACCCATCGGCAGATTTCTGCACGTAGAGGGGATGGAGATAAACATCCTGAAAACAGAGGTCTTTATGTTTTCTCGAACGTGAATTTGTGTCGGTCGGCGCCGATTTTTACAGCATCGCCCTCGGCGAATTTGCCGGACAGAAGCTGGGCGGCAAGCGGGTTTTCCAACCGCTGCTGAATTGTCCGCTTCAAAGGCCTTGCGCCAAAGACGGGGTCGTAGCCCTCGTCCATAATCAGCTTGCGAGCATTGTCGGTGAATTCAAGCTCAATCCTGCGGCCCTTCAGCCGCTCGGCGAGATAGTTGAGCTGGATATCGACAATCTTTTTCAAATCGTCCTTTGTGAGCATGTGGAAAACGATTATCTCGTCGATACGGTTCAGAAACTCCGGCTTGAATATTTGTTTGAGCGCATCCTTGACGTGGGCCTCAATTTCCCAGTCTGCGCCGGATTCTTCGGTGAGC
>CAZQYB010000090.1:0-11193 GCA_964597535.1 uncultured Pirellulales bacterium
GAGGCCATATAAACCCCGTCGATAATGAAGTGCCCTTGTTCGATACGGATTTCCGTCAGATGTACCGCACCGCCGTTGAGCGCGAAGTAGCCGAGGAAGTCTCCGTAGAAGCCAACTACACTGATAGGATTGTTGCTCTGCTTAATGACGATTCCAACGAGGTCGGAAGTGTTCATCTCGGCGTCGTCCACTACTGGATTTTGGATGCACCGAAGGTCAGCAGGCGAGAGCAGATGATAACCAGGATTGCCTTTATGAGTCCCGCCGAGCTGCACGAGCTGCGGGATACTATGGAGACCTGGTCGCAATTGTGCCTTGAGCTACTTGAAAAGTAGCCATGGATCAGAAAGGATAAATTCTAAATTCGAAGCGTTTAGGTCATTCGAGCATTTGAAAATTAGGATTCTTGCCCGCCTCAGGCGGGTGGATTTTTAGTAACGAGATACCGGATACGAATTAAAAGGCGGGAATTGCGGGGCTGGGTATAGATAAGAAACTAATAGAATAGAAACAATTTATAGGAGAAAAAGATGCCGAGATTTGAGGAGTTTCGTGAGGCCCTGGGGCAGATTCTTCAAGAAATTCCGAATTGCTACTGTCTCCCTTATCAGATTGTAAAACGGTTGAGAGAACAGAATCCCGAGATTTTAGAAGTGTTGGAAGAAAAGTACAGTACGTCATACGGCCGAGGCGGCGGAGAGTATTACAGTACCGATAGCGCAATAGCGCACTGCCTGCAGGACTGGCCTGAGTGCGTGGAAGTTCAGTACCTTCTCGGCCGGGACCTTCAAATTGGTGACGTAAAAGCGTCCGATGAGGCAATAACAATCTACCGGTGGATTGGTTAAAGGCGAAGCGGCAAATTAACGATTGTCATTCCGCACATGCTTGTCCGCCGTTCGTTTGGCGGAATGCGGAATCAACACGCTATACGCACGCTTGTCCTGAGCGAATTTATACTGAGCTTCGTCGAAGTAGCCGAAGGGACGCAACACGAAACTTGTGTGAGAAAGTTGCCGTTTGATTGAAATTTGGCTTTATGAGAGTTGTGGATATAAACAGGTAGGATTAATAGAAAGGACCCTTAATATGCTTTTAATGAAGACTATGACCTGGATAATTATTGGTGTGGCTGTTGTGATTTTGGCTGTGTTTATTGGAACCAAAATAAAAGATAAGTATTATTAGAAAAAGGCGGGGTAATTAAAGCCGGGAGTGTTAATAGGCCCCTGTACGAGCTGTTTTTTCGTAGCGAGCTACTTGTGCACTTTTGACTTATGCGCTAATCTGATTCGGCGGGAATTGCGGGTTTGGGAGTGCCTAAACTGGTAAACGGGAAATCTCGGTTAAAAGAATAGTTGAAAGGGTTGGCTATATGAAAGCTGTTGCACGCACGATTATTGGCATTGGGTCTGTTTGTATATGGTTGTATGCGTCATTTTTCGCATTGAAGTGGTTCGGCCATATGGCAAATGGTACCATTAGTTACAGCGGCATTACAGCGGCAGTTGCGGTGCCGCTTTTGAGTGGACTTGCACTTCTCGGCGCAGTCGCTTCTGTTATCCTGCTCATATTGACAACATACGGTAAGGTAAAACCATTCTGGCAGGCAGTGATGCTGTTTTTCGGGATAGTCCTTTGTTTGTTGATTCAAGGTGATTAGCCCAAAACATACCTCGCTCTATACCAGGCCGCCCAGCTCACGAGACACGAGCGACGAGACACGAGCGACGAATTGTCATTCCGAGCAAAGCCTGTACTGAGCCTTGCCGAAGTATCGAGGAATCTATCCCCTACACCCTAAACGCTGTACGCCATACGCTATTTTTTCCCCTTGACTCTATACCCGCTTGGTCTATAATTTACCGATAGACACCTGCACCCTCGAGCGGAGAACTTCATCGAGGTATTTTAGCCCCGTAACTTATTGCGCGGCTTGGCTTATTTAAGGCTTGGCGGTATTCCTTGCGTAGGTTGGGACTGCTGATGTGAGTGTAGCAGATGGTGGTTGTTCGACATTCTGGAACAGGTTGAGAGATGCTTTTGGAAATAGAACTGGAAGAGATTCAAACGGTCGATAACCCGGACGATGAAGCTATTGCGGCGGCTATTTCGAGGCTGGAGGACAAAGGATTTTGCGGCGTTAGACTCCGTGACGATAAAGAGTATATTAGTACCTTCTTAGGCCGGCAGAACTCTTTTGAGGTCACGTATAGAGACCATTTCGGCCGAGTATATGCAAACGATAGCGGTTATTTATCGCGAGAAACGGTAATTCGCATGTTTCGAGGCTACAACCGCATGGACTCATCATGGGAAAAAGAGACTGCCTGGAAGGACGTTACCGAAGAGTTGCGCCGAGTGAAACCGGTCGCATTATTTATGGCGTATGTTCTAATGATTGTTGGAGTTGGTGAAATACTGTTTGGTTGGTTTGCTCGAGGACTTTTGGGAAAAATAAACTTTGCGCTCTCCATACTGCTCGGTTTCGTTTTTAGTGCAAGCGGAGCGGTCTTGTGGGTCGTGTATAAATTAAAGGGCCGGGAGCCGCATACACGTTGAATTGCGACTTATGCACTTTTGACTTATGCGCTAATCTGATTTGGCGGGAATTGCGGGCTTGTGTGAAGTATGAGCTGGAATAGAGAGATGTGGCAATTTATTCAAGATAATTGGAAAGCATTGATAGGATTCTTAATAGCGGTTTTTGGTGTTTGGAAGTATTTTGATGCCCGCAAAAACGAATTGGTGTGGAAACGCACAGAATTTTTATTTGAACAGGCACGTTTACTCGATTCTGACCCAGATATATCTGAGGCAATAAAAATACTTGAAGATCGTCATAACAGCATTTCTTTAGAAGACGTATTTGAAGGGAACAAAGATTATCTACACAAATTTGACAAACTTCTTAATCTCTTGGATCGTATAGCTTATGCGACTGTTTACCAAAAAACTCTTTCTATCGATGAAGTTGTAAACTTTGGTTGGTACCTAAAAAAAATAAAGAATAAACCATTGCTCGTTGATTATTGCAATAACAACGGTTTTTCAGATATAATTAAACTTGCGGAGGAAATTATTAGCAAAGAAAATATTCGGCAAAAAACTAACAAAGCAGCCTGCTCAGAAAGTTGATTGAGTCTCCAAAAATAGGTGGGCATTTCAATTGATTATCGATAATTGATGATTGATTATTTTTCTCAGCACTTCTCTAAATTATATCGAATCTTGGCTATGACGTTTGCCCAGAGACCTGAGGAAATAGCCTAATCCAACCCCGGCCAATTTCCTCCGCTTCACGAGATACGAGACTTGTCCGCCGAAGGCGGAGTTTCGCTGCTCTTCAGTAATTGGTGATTGGTTAATTTGTTAAATCCCGCTTCGGCGGACTCACTATTCACTACTCACTAATCCCTGCCTTTTGCACAGTTTAGATGGTCATCGGTTTAACAGCCAGATGGAGAGGTTCAGGACGGCGGCGAAAGAGGTCCACGCGATATAGGGAAGCAGCAATACCGCGGCGGGGGTGGAGACCCTCGCAAAGGCCAGTATCGTAAGAACAATCGCGACCCAGAGCAGTACTATTTCACAAAAAGCAACCAGCAGGAGCTCGGCGCCGAAGAACAGCGGCGTCCAAAGGCCATTAAAAATAAGCTGCAGCAGATACAGAGCTAAGGCGATTTTGACCTGCGGGTTCGCAAGGCCTTTCTGCCAGACGAGAAAAGCCGAGACAGCCATAAGCAAGTACAGCACGGTCCAGACGGGGCCGAAGAGCCAGTCCGGCGGCGTGAAAAAAGGCTTGTTCAGATACACATACCAATCGGATATTGCCTGGCGGGTGAAAAGTGAGCCGATAACGGCGGGGGTAAAAGTCACAGCTAAACAAATGATAAATTTTATGGCGATGCCTGGCTTCATACCTACATTATAGCCGATAGTAAACATTTTTTGAATGTGGAGCTTAGGTAGAAAAGATAATTTTTTTGAGGTGTTTTCTAAATTCCGGCAATTCAGAGAAGTTTAGATATGCAAATTCCCCAAACAGCACCTCTGCCTTTCGGCCGTAAGCGAGTGCGGTCTGCATTAGTTCTCCTGATGGTTCGTATTAGTGTTTTTGTGAATCCCAAGACCTATATATGTTAGAATATATATATGAAAGTGGCTGAGGCCGATTGTCCGGAAGATTAGTCTAAAATCATAAGTCCTTTTTTGGCGTATCATGATTATGAGTCGACAAGAATTGGGGATAATGTTGACTATTGCAGTCATAGGTGTACTGGTCATCATCCTAATTCTGGCCGCCGGGTAATAGCCCGGGAAAGGAGAGACTAAACCTCGCCGAGGAGAAATCTTTCAGGCCGTAAAATCTGCATTTGTGTTCTTATGCCTTGTGCTCTTGTACACTTCACTTCTCTGCGTCCTCTGTGGCAGAATCCGGAAAATTCAAATATGCGCTAAGAAAAAACGCCTTGCCGGCTGTTGGGAGTGCGATTATTTTGTCCGACAATAAACGTTTTTAATGGTTTCTTTTCTGCAAAAAGAAATGTAAAATTAAGGGAACAGAAAGGCGGTTTTGCGCATCTTATAAGTGGGTGGTGAAGTGTGAATATGTTTTAGAATATGAGTGAAGACAAATTAAAAACGGCGGTACTCGGCCTCGATGACAGGGGAGAGCTTCTACTCGAAGCGGCGTCTCGAATCGATTATTTCCAGATTCAGGCAGTTGCAGACAGGGACGGCGAACTTGCGGAAAAAGTCGCTGCCAAGTATGACTGCGAGGCATACGATGATTACAGGCAGTTGATAATACAGAATGAGCTTGATTGTCTGCTGGTTGCTGCCGGTATGCACAGTTGCGATGAACATATCCGGGCTGCGATGAAGAAGAAATTCAATGTACTTAAACTGTCTCCGGCGGCGCGGAACTTTGAAGAAGCTGTGGAATTTGTGCGTCTTGCTGAAGAGGAGAATATAAAATTTGCCGTTGCCAACACAAAGCGTTTTGCGCGGAGCTGTCTTGCTTTGCGAGAATTTGTGCAGGAAGGCCGAATTGAGCAGATTTTTCTGATAACAGCCACCTGCGCCGTTGGTGGTCGGCCTCGGCCTGCCTGGCAGACGGACCCAAAATTAGCCGGCGGGGGGGTGCTGCTGCATAACTGTTACGAAATAATCGACCAGATAGTGTGGAACTTCGGGATACCTGAGCAGGTTTATTGTTTGAATAGCAGCGCGGCTGGTGATAAGCAACAGCGGTTATATTTGACGGAGGATACAGCGTTGGTAACGATGAAATTTAGCGATACCTTTGTCGGCAATTTAACAGCGTCCCTGCGGACCGGCGTTAGGCCGGAACAGGAATTTCTGAAGGTCTATGGCAAAGATAAAATTCTAACAGTTAGCGATACTCGATTTACCGTCAGCGACTGTGCTGGACGGACCAACGAGGAAGTGGAATATGAGGATGATGAGCTTTTCTGTATGGGGAAAGTGCTTGAGAAGTTTGCTCTGAGTATTGTATTGCCCGATAAAAACAAGGTTTGCAGCAGTGGCAGAGAGAATTTAAGAGATATGGCAGTTATTGAATCAGCTTATCTTTCCGCTCGAACGGGCATGCCGGAAGAGCCGGGCAGGATTCTACAGATGGGAACCTGGCGCGCGGGGAAGCCTATAGAGATTTAGCGGGCTAATAATAAGAAATAAGCATTTGACAGATAATGCGAAAAGTAATAGGTTATGAACGTAAGTCGCTAATCAGATTATCGCTTGTTATTTTGGAGGTTTTAGTATGGAACAGGGCAGTAAAAAAACGATTATGCTCGGTGTTATTATGGTGTGTTTAGTTTTGGCCGGCGTGATAGCTTATAAGACGACCCAATCTCGAAAGATCAACTTAGAGCAATTTGAAGGGATGAATACGTGGGTGCAATGCCGCAATCCGGCCTGCAAGCACGAGTATCAAATGCCTTTGGTAGATTACTATAAGTATATAGAAGAACACAGGGACCCCACGACGCTGGCGACGCCGCCGCTGACTTGCGAAAAGTGCGGAGAGCCAAGCGCTTATAGGGCCATAAAGTGCCCAAAGTGCGGGTTTGTTTACGAAGATGGTTCTGTTCCTCGCGGTGATTTCTCAGACAGGTGTCCCAAATGTAGCTATAGCCAGGAAGAGGAGAATAGAAAGGCGGCGGCGGAAGCCCGGCGTGGCGGCGAATAACGGGCGGCAAAAATACACGAGTAAAGTGGATAAACCATCCGTTTTTTTGACTAAATGCAAGATACGGGTGGCGGTTTGTCGTTGTCACGGAGCAGAAGTTTAAAGATACGAATAATGAGTTCTATCAAGCCCAGCTTTTGTTTAGTTGGGCTTTTTTTCGTGGTATGCCCGGCAGGACACACCTACTTGGAGGTGAAAGTCCTCTACAGGCCCGAAGCGGGAACTGTTAGCCGGACGGCAAGTGTGTGCATCCTGGGGTTTTGATGACGAGATGGAAGCAGCTATTGCTTATGACTGAAAGGCCGAAGAACTCTTCGACGAATTCGCATATCTTGATTTTCCTGAGTTAGCCACGAAGAAAGCAAGGCACAAGTGTACAAGGCAGAAGTTCGTAAGGGTATCGGAGGTCAGGTTTTTTTTATTTTTGACGGGAGTTGTCGGTTTTAGGTATAATGTCAGGGTATGAAAACTGCCTTAAGGCAGATAAATAATGCGATGTGAGAATCGGAGAAAATTCGAGACGAGTTGCTTCGCAATTAACTGTAGCAAACAGTTATTGGGTATTATCATACGAAAAGAAGTTTAGCACATCTGCCGAATACGCGCAAAAACTAAACGAAGTGACGGAGAAAATTATGTTGTTTAAGAGTTTAAATGGGAAATGTCAGTGGAGTGAGACTATGCATGTGAAGATGTACGCATTTGTGACGCTGATCGTTCTTTTTGGTTTTGGTGGTCCTTTGATTGCTGCGAAGAAGACGACACCAGGGGGTGAGATTGACGCGGGGGGCAAGTATCTTCGGACAGTTAAAGCGTATGCCGATACTATGCTTCGGGATGGGCGGGATACTTATGGGCAGGCGCACTCACCGCTTTTTGCTACGACGCTCGACCGCAAGACGGTGAAGATTTTCGATGATGCGGCAATCGGGAAGCTGTTTCAGCAGCGGCTTGACGACTGGGAAAACTGGCGAATTCGAAATGCCGACCGGTACTTCGGCGGGGCAAATCCGCACCACCATATGAGCCTGTACCAGATTCTGTACGCCCTGACCGATGTCACCGGTGACAAGCGCTACGCCGCCGAGGCCGACAAATCCCTTCGCTGGTTCTTCAACAACTGTCAGAGCCCCGCGACCGGGCTGTTGGCGTGGGGCGAGCACATGGGATGGGACTTTCGAACCGAGTCAATTGTTCCGAGGGAAAAGTATAAGCACAAGCTCGTTTACGACGGGATGTGCCCGACGTATGCGATCCATGAGTTCGCGGGTCCGTGGGTGCTTTGGGAGCGGTCGTTCGATATTGCGTCCGGGCCCTGCCTGCGGTTCGCGAAGGGGCTGTGGGAACACCAGATCGGTGATCACAGAACCGGCAACTACTCGCGACATGCGAACTATGCCTGGCACGGCACGCTTGTGAACGACGAATATCCGCGACACGGCGGCTTCTATATCGCGACGTGGGCCCATGCGTATGCTCGGACTAAGGACCCGTTTTTTACCCACGCAATCGAAACGCTTGTAGATTATATGGATGGTCGGCGAAGTCCACAGTCGGACGGGATTCCCGCCGAAAGCGCAGAACGCTCTAAGGGTCAGACGATTTGGACTACTAGTAATCTGTCGCTGGCGGTCGACATGCACGACAGCGCCGAAAAAGTTCCGCAGGCATTGGGTGAGAAGATGCGAAAAAGCGCGGCTCGGACGGACCGTGTTTTTCTCAAGCTCGGGCACGACCTTGCACCCGGCGGCAAAGGTTTTTTACTGAACGTACATACTCACAGTCTCGAACCGAAAGGGCCCAATCCTTACACGAATATACACAGTCATGCGGGGACGGCTAATCTTTGTCTGCTGCGGTATCGGCAGACGAGGCTGGCTGGGTACAGGAAGCTCATCCTCGATGCAGCGAAGCTTTACCTTGCCAGGGGTATCGAATCCGGGCACGCCGTCATCGCCAACGAACAGGCTTCAGTGATCTTTCTGCTGACCGGGGTGTATGAGATGACAAACGATAAACGCTACCTTGAGCGGGCGGATTTCTTTGCGAAACAGGCCGTCGAGTTGTTCCTGACCGAAGGATCTCCTCTACCTCAGGCAAACACCAAATACAAACACTATGAAGCTGTGGCCGGGCCGGACACACTAATGATGGCCCTGCTGAAACTGCACCTGATCCAGACCAACGCTCCAAAGAAGCCGCGCTTGATCTACTCTCACAGGTGATAAGATGTCATTGTACGTATTCAGGAAAATAAGACAAATATGTTAAAGGGATATCCCAGACTATTCCGGAAAGACAAAAAGATGACAGGACCAAGGCCAAGACGCGCCATTCACAATTATCTTACGTTATACACCATTCTATTTACACTTCTGGGGATGTTTATACCGGCACAAGCGATGATCTATCGGCCACAAAAGGGCGCGATGTGGGACCCGTCGGTGATTTGGCACGACGGGAAGTACTACGCATTTATGATGTATAATAAGGATGGGCGAGAAGGTCTCAAAGCGAAACACTGCCTTGTCGCATCCTCAACGGACGGCGTGCACTGGAAGGATGAAGACATCGTCATCGAGGAACGCGAGTCCGCCAGGGAATGCAGATTCTTCAAGTGTTTTGTTGGGCGATGCGGCGATAAGTTCATCATGGACCATGGCGTGGCGCGACCGGAGGGGCAGGACACTTTGCGATTCTACGAATCGGGCGACCTGAAACAGTGGAACTATCTTTTCAGCAGTCACCCGGACCCCCGATGGTATGTTCGGGACGGCCGATGGGACCACATGTACATCATTCCAAAAGAACAAGGCGTACCCAATTCCGGTTATTGGGGATATGCGGTGGCCACACCGAAACCGGATTTGCCCCGTGCTCCAGGGATGATGCAGTCGCCCAACGGTACGGATTGGGAGATCCTGCCCCCGGCCAAAATGAAATGGGGTGATACAGTAGAAAGAGACCTAGAATACGGCGGCTGCGAGCGCATCGGGGGCAAGTACTACCTGATCGGAGGTGCGGGCGAGTACGTCAGCAAGGGGTATTCGATGTACACGCTGGTCAGCGACGGTCCGCGCGGGCCCTTCCGCCCCGACACCGAGGCCTATCGCCTGTGCGGCACGACGAGCAAGACGGTCACGTGGTTGGCCGCCTGGGCGCGGGCCAAGGATGAACTGCTGATCAGCAACTACGCTTCTTTTTCGTCCGACAAGTGGAGGCCCTCGATGCTGCCACTGCGAAAGCCTGTTGTGGACAAGGATGGGCACTTGCGGCTGGGCTGGTGGAAAGGCAACAAAGCGCTGAAAGGCAAGCCCCTGACGCTGGAAAAGAACACGGTCGAGTTGAACACGCGGGGCAAGAAGAGCCATTACGAGATCGTGTATCTGAACGACGCGTTCGATTTGCATAAAGGTGTCGTGCTCGAAGGGCGAATCAAGGCCCGTCCAGCGGCACCGCAACGGGACTCTAATGATACAGCCTCCAAAGCGAAACCTGCAGCCGGGTTTGTCTTCGAGGAAGGCCCCAGGAAGTCGGTGGCCATACAGTTGGGCATCGGGCAACCCGAGGACCGCGAAACACACATCGGCAGGCTCCAAACCACCGCCGAGGGGAAGATGCAGTTTCAGTCCGAGGATGTTACCGGCAAAGGCTGCGCTACAGTCACCGGTATCGAGAACGGCAAAGAGCACCGCTTCCGACTGCTGGTGCGCCGGGGCATGTTCGAGCTGTACATCGACGACATGCTAATGCAGACCTATGTATATAAGCCGGGCTCTGGCAAAGTGGGCTTCCTGGCTCATAACGCAAACGTCGTCTTCAGGGATGTGCAAGCCTGGAACATGTCTCCTTAAATTATTTCAAACGGTCCTTCGGCCCGCCCTGACATTCCCGCTGATAAATACTTCTTTATTCAAGGCGGTGGAGGGAACTGATGAAGGCGAAAATATGGACAATGACCAATAATTATTGATATCGTACGGAGAAAGTTATGTTTTTTAAGCGTTTAATATGGAAAATGTCAACTGAAAGGGTTTGAAGAACTATGAGACAAGTAACTTTAACGTTCAATTATATGTTGTTAGTTTGCATTGGCCTGATTTATTTTGGTAATAATCTCGCCTTTGCGGCAAATAAACACGATAACGACAGTTTATTTGTTGATTTTCGTTACATGCCGCCGGAATGGCAGACGGCGATCTGCCTGCCGGACGACCCACACAAGTCAATCGTCGATAAAAGCGGTGACCTGCTTTATCACTATCACCGCATCGTGGGCGGGACTGACCGCTTCCGGACGCGCATTGGCATCCGAATCGCTAACGATGTGGTTTGGAAAAAACAACAACTACATTCCCCGCGCGTACCCATTGTGCGCACCTTTCTGACGGCCAATGGCCTGGAAGTTACCCAGGAAGCGTTTGCTGTTACGGACAAGTTCCAGTCAACTACGCCGGCAAAGCCCGAATCTCGAGCCCGCAATGATTTGATTCTCATCCACATCAAAAACACCGGCGCCGAACCACGCCCCGTCCAACCTCAGTTGACAGTTGTCACCGACACAAATTTCGATTTTAGCAGCAGCACTCAGCAGGTCGTGGTCAACAATCACGAAACGATCACCGCATCATTGAAGATGATGGGCCTTGCAGAAGAGAACGATAGTGCGCGGCGCATCATTCAACTCGAATCACTAACCATCCCTGCAGGCAAAACAGAAACATTCTTCATGCTCTACAGTGGCGGCGGTAAGATTGTGCTTGAACCGGCTACCGTCGAACAGGCGTTGGCGAGCCGTGACCGAGCTGTAGCATATTGGCAAAAAGTCGCCCTGCCTTATGGTCGCGTGCAGGTGCCGGACGCAGGGATTCAGGCGTTGATCGATTCGTCGATCCGCAACATATGGCAAGCACGCGAGATCAAGGATGGATTGCCGGCGTTTCAGGTTGGGCCGACTTGCTATCGCGGCCTCTGGA
>CAZQYB010000091.1:0-11168 GCA_964597535.1 uncultured Pirellulales bacterium
CGCGTTCGTAAACATACTGGATTTGGCTGTCCTGGCCGACGGCTGGCTCGAGGGACAACTGTGCCCATAGCCGTTATAATCGGCGTGCTGGAGGAATGAGGATAATTTAGGTTTTTTCTACCGGCGGAGGTTACCTACTGCTCTGTCTGGCGTGATTTGGAGAGTTGCCATTGCGAGTCCGCCAAAGGCGGATGTGGTAATCTCCGATCTTCGCAAGATTGAGATTGCTTTGTCGCTGCGCTCCTCGCAATGACTGGGTGGACGCTCCCTACAATAACACAAGAACGCCGTTTTACCTCCACGAACGGTTACAAATAAAAAACTGCAAAATCTGTAAATTTTTTTCGGTTTGGTTTAGCTGACTACAAGACCGATTTTATTGGACACTGGAAAGTAGGATGAAAACGACCATTTGCTTCAACTACATATTGCGGTGAAAGCAAAAGGGATTCCGCTATGTAGTGGTTTAGGTTATAGGGCGTTAGTTTGGCAAGCACCTGGCTGGTTAAAGAAAAAATGTTCTCCGAGTCGATATTGGCATAGTTAAGGGGTGGCCTTTTTGGGGGTTTAAGGATGTGCGCTATGAGTAAAAGGGAGTTGATAGAATGCATTTGCGAAATCAACAAGAGTGCAAAACCGGAATTTCTTGCCGGTTTTTCTGAAGAAGATTTAGGCACCTATCTCGAGCATCTAATGGACCTGGATCTGGACGAATTGGTCGTCAGCTTGTAAGTTCGTAACTTATGCTTCGACTGCGGGTCCGTGAACTACCAAACAGGGTCACTTGACCAAGAAACCTTCGTACATTTTAAAGCGAGCGGAGGTTTGCGAATCGGCCGGCTGAACCGCAGTGATAACTGCATTCCTGTCGGATTTAACCAAATACAGCACATAGAACTCGGTTACGCTCTGCGCTTGCTGCGTTAGCCAGATAGTATCGGGAAACGGCTGGGCAACAGAGCCGTCTTCTGCAATGATAAGGCCACCAGGCGTATCCCGAGCAGTAAGCGAGCAATAATCAACCTCATAAAGCTTCTGGTCTCCGACTTTGCCCGAAGCGACAACACCGACAGAATGGTGAATTAAACCGGACAGTTCAATAAGTACCGGTAATTGTTCGGCCTTTATTGCCGCACCGGTAGAGGGATTGTTGCACTTCAGAGAAAGTAATTTGTAGCCATCGAGAGGCTGTAGCATTTTCGAAATTCCTTTAGTTTCTTCAGCGTACTTTTTCGGCCTCTTCTTTGGCCTCTTTTTCGGGCGTCTGGGAAATCTAGGTCTTCCTTTTCCCGTTTGCTCTTGAGTGGATTTCACTACTTTCAGTTCAGCCCTGACGTAGTTGATTTTGCCATCGTCAAATTGGGCTGGTTTGATACTGTTGGGTGTCTGAGAATTTTGCCAGTGATTTGGGTCCTCTATTTCGAGTGTTGAATCGCCCAGTAATTTAGACCCTGCAGCTAATTTAAGGCCATAGACCATAGCCAAACTGATGGGCTGAAGTTCGGCAAAATCTTCTGCACAACTCGATAGCCCAACGAAGGGGATTGTAGGCGGTGCTTGTTCAGCAGACACAGGCGGTGGCACCCGAACAATGCTATTTTGCTTGAACTCGAGCAGGACAGGCAAAAAATCATTCGGCACATAAAAAGCAAAGTCGATATATCGAACGGGGCCGCTGAAATCAGCCGGTACTATTTTTATCCGGTCGTTTAATTGTTTCATTTGTAAGCAGTTCGTTGTCCGCAGGTATCCGACAGGATAAATACTTTTTCCTTTTCCGGCAAAGGGGGCTTTGGCGATGCTTCTTTCTTTGCAGATTAGTCTTAATTGTGAAAGTGTAAATTTGCTGTCGTCTTTTAGTGCCTTCTTTACTATTCCCACGCGGGCGATTGTAAGATTATGGCCGCTTTTTTGCGGCACCGGTTTTCCGGTCGAGTCCTTTAGGCCCTGGCGGCGTAGCCAAACGGCTTCTTCCTTTTTCGGGGGTACTTTTATTGCTTGAGATATGGTGATAACTGATACGCCGTCAGTGGCTTCGTGTCGATTCAGAAAGGCCTCATCCACAAAGGCCGGGTGCAAAGTGGCGAAACTTCTTTTGCCGCTGAAGCTGCCGTTACTTAACATACCGAACCAACCTGTTGCGAAGCCATCGGTGTTCAAAAATACGTTGCTGGGCCTTTCGGCGAGGGGCGTATCTGCATCAAAACGCTGGTAAGGATACTTGTTTGGTAAAGGTGCCATTGCAAGAGTTGTAAGCAAAAGGCCGGACAAGATAAGGCCTAAGAAAACTCCGCAGACAACACGTCCTACACGCTCGGGAAGAAATCCCAAATCAACCGGCTTGCTAAGTAACTGGGTGACGATTGTTTGCAGGATGGCAAAAGCCAAAACAAACAGCAGGACAAAAGAGAGCGGCTGCGCCCAGGGCATAACAAAAGCGAAACGGCTGTTATCGCCACGGCTTACAAAAACATCTGCCAAGAGCTCGAAGTAGCCGAACGCAACTACGCTTGCACAAATAGTAACTATTATCATAGCAAATGATTTAACAAGCGTACCTTTTAGATACTGATAAGCAGCACAGCCCAAAATAATTAACATTACAACCAAGCCGGCCATTACAATGTCTCCGGTATTTCGTGGTTCGTGGTTCTCCGCAGGACGCCTGCCGGCGGATTCACGATTCACTAACGACTATTCTGGTTTCGATTTTCTGTTTTTTTGCTTTCTGGATTTTGAAAGTACTCTGACCATTTCGTTTATCGCCGTTGTTCCACTGATGACCTTTCTCAATGCCATCTCCTGTAGATAAAGCATTTTAGCGGCTCTAAACTGCGAACCAATTTCCGACAGTGACTCTGACTGTTTTATGACCTTTCTTAACTGGTCATCTATTGTGATAATTTCGAACACGCCCGTTCTGCCGACGAAACCTGTTCCCTGACAATTTTCACACATTACGGCTCTGCCGCGTTTGTCATACTGGACTTTGCCGGGTCGGTAAAGTAGTTTTGCCTTTTCGGGAGGGATGCTGAACTTTCTAAGAAGTTCTTTATTGGGCCCGTATGCCTGCTTGCATTCCTCGCAAAGTTCTCTAAGGAGCCGTTGGTTGCTTATGCCCAAAAGGACGTCGGTGGCGAGAGTTTTGTCATCAACTAATTTCATCCATTTACCAAGCGCTTTTATTACACTATCGGCTTCGAGTGTAAGATATACGACTTTGCCGTCCTTAGCGGCCATACAAGCGACTTGGGCGCTTTTGGTATCCTGGCAGCCGGCAACACCAATGATATCGGGGCCCATTCTTACTATTGTCTGCAACTTTATGGCGTAGGTAGTTGTGCCGGTGTCGCTGAGTGTAAAGGCGTTCTGAGTTACATTCGGCAGTTCCGCAGAAACTTGTCTTTCGAGCGTGTCTATATTATTGATGAATGCGTCATGGCTTCTCAGTAATGTATAAAATGTGGTTGTTACGCCGCTTTTTTCAGGTCCGCTTATAATGAACAGGCCTTGTTTCGCATCATGAACTTTACTCAGGTGTTCGAACTGGTCGGGCATCAAACCAATACCAGCCAACTTGGTCGCCTGCTGTTGCATTATCTGTCTGATTTTGACCTGCTCACCTGCGGTTGAGCCGGCGGTAAGCACTTCCCACTCCGCGCTGTCATTTCCCTGGCGAATTTTAAATTTCCCCTTTTGCGGTTTTCGCCTTTCGTTGGGGTCCAAATCAGCAAGATGCTTTATAAAGCGAATGAAATACTCCATTTGGTCTCTGGTAATAGCTGGCTGTTTTGAAGGAGCGCCGTCAATGTAGTAGGCCACTGCATAGTCCTGCTGTGTTGGTAAAAATATGATGTCACTTGCTCTTCGCCAGATAGCATCAGTAAAAATTTCGTAGGCGGTCTTATAGCCGAAAAAGTCCGGCGTCTTGGCGCCGGGCATAGGAACTTCATTCTTGTTTGCCGTTATAAAAAGAAAAGTTTTGAGGTCAGCGACTTTCTTCTCTCCGCTGACAAACAAACCTTTGATATGTTCAGCGGTCAGAATACGATCATAATCCATAACGCGTGCATTGCGATGGGACACATAAATGATAGAGGCGGCACCAACCGTAATTAGATAAAACAGGACTCCGACAATAAAAGGAGGCACAACGAGCCAGATGATTGTCGCCAGAGCTACTGTGCCGAAAACGATACCGGTCCAGATATCCTCTCGAGTACCGGACGTTTGTGCATCGTGATATACCCAGCTAACCAACGGCAAGGTCAACAAAAACAAGCCCAAAAAGACAAGAAATTTAATTACTGATATGTAACCACCGTACTCGACAGAAGTTAGCAATAAATCCGGCATAAGATACTCCATTGCGAAACTGAATGAAACCTCACAGAATACCGCTGGCGGTGGTTCTGATACCCTTTAGCGCCATTTTCAATTCTTCTATATTGGGTGCGTATTGATATGCGTCCTTTGGGTCAACACTGCCGTCTTTTATCAGTTCACAAAGACTATATGTGAAATCCTGCATACCCTCGTTTTGAGCGCTTCGTATAACGGTTGGCAAATCGGCCTCACGCGCTTCGGCAATTAGCCTCCTGACCACTGGACTTGCAATGAGAATCTCAACAGCAGGTATCCTGTCCAACCCCTCCTTGACGCTGGGCAGCAATACCTGGCTGATGATAGCTTTAAGTGTTAAGCTTAATGTTTGTCTTACCAAGTCTCTTTCGCCCGGCGGAAAGAGGTCCAGGAGTCGTTGAATAGACTGAGAAGCGTTTGCCGAGTGAAGTGTTCCAAAAACGAGGTGGCCTGTCTCTGCAGCTCTCATTCCGGCCTGAACGGTTTCGGAGTCGCGCATTTCCCCGATTAATACCACGTCAGGGTCCTGTCGCATCAGGTATATCAAGGCCTGTTCGAAATCCTTTACGTCGATGCCGATTGCCCTTTGTGAAATGATTGCCTTATCGTCCTTATAAAGATATTCGATAGGGTCTTCAATCGTAACTATGTGGCAGTAGCGCATTTTGTTTATATGGTCTATCATAGATGCGATTGTTGTGCTTTTTCCACAGCCGGTCGGGCCCACTACGAGCACTAATCCCTGTCCTGTCTCAGCTATCTTTTGCACTACGGCTGGAAGGTGCAAACTTTCAAACGGAGGAACCTGCGAGCTTACGCGTCTTGCCGACAGGCTAATCGCACCTCGCTGCCGGAATATGTTTATTCGGAAGCGGTCTTGATGTTTGATTTCATAGGCAAAATCGAGGGTTCCATTTTTCAGGAAGAAATCTTTCTGCTCCGGCGTGAGTATCTCAAAAACCAGCTTTTCTATTCTTTCCTCGGTCATCACTTCGCCCTTGGTGCTTTTCAGGACACCGTAGATACGCAATTTCGGCGGCTGAGCAACCTTTAAGTGCAGGTCACTTGCCTGAGTTTTGATGGCGGCCTTGAAATACTTGTCCAGTTCCGGTTCTCGCCCGGAATCACCGTGCATACCAATAGGTTGTCCGCTGACCATAATTAGTAACTCCAAAATTCAGAAATAAACTGCCCTTCCACCGGCCGGTCCTGCCATTTCACTACGGTTCAGGGGACATATTTTTACCGTAAGATTTGTAAAAATAGACCCTTACATAAGTATATTATAATGGTTTGCTGCAAATTGTCAACCCTGTTCCTAAAACGAGGTGTGATTTTCGGCGGAAATCGGCAAAAACAGTGGGGTTGCCACTGTCGCTTTAGCTTATTTTGGCCTGGATGCGGCTGGCCGGCTATACGGAACCGCCGACACCCTGATACAAAAACAGCAGCAGAAAGCTGCTGTTTCGGGCTGGCTGCGCCGTCTATTTTATCCTATTTCTATGCGGTCTTTTTCAGGGATTTCGGTTACGTGGCAATCGATGGCATAGGTCCTCTCCGGCAGGACAATCAGCACATTAGCGACATCTGCGTTGTATGCGAATGGGGCGTGATGCCATACGCCGGGATGCAGCGCAACGAAAGTTCCCTTTGGTACGCGGAAGATTTCAACTCTATCCAGCGGGACTTCGCCAACGGGTGTAGCAGGGGCAACGTGAATGAGAACATCGGCATCGAGCGGGAGGACGCCCTCGCCGGTGCCGTTATGAAACTCGGTTATATCCACAACAGGCGGGCGTTTGCAAACACGGCAGGTGGAAAACGAGGCGATGGTCCTGCTGCCGAGGTCGAGCCCAACCATATCGCGGTAAAACTCAATCGGCTCGGCCCCCAGTTTCTCGGCCTGCGGATTTACCATATTTGCGAATGAGCCGTATCTGACAAAGCTTTCGAGTGTCAATTCTTTAACTTTTCCTTTTCTCATAATAAACCTCCAAACAACGTTCTCCAAAGTTCCAAAAAACGTTAGGATATCTACAATCGAACTATTCCGCGCTTAGATTTTACTCCTGTCCTTACCCTACCAGTAACAGGGTCAGGGTCATATAGATTGCGACGCTTAGCGAATCATTTGCGGTTGTAACGAGTGGGCCGGAACTTATTGCGGGGTCTATGCCGATTCGGCGGAATAAAAACGGCAGAAATAATCCCAGCGTCGTAGCCACCATAATGGCCGAGAACATAGCGATGCCGAACGCGAAGACAAGTCTTAGGGGCTCTATGGCTTCGGTTGAACCTTTTGTGTGGAGCAGAACGGCACAGGCGATACCCCCGATTACTCCGCAGCTAAGCGCCACCAGTAGAGCGATTCTGACTTCGCGTGTGACGACCTGGCTGAGTCTGAGAGCGGCGAGGTGCCCTGTAGCCAATCCGGAGACGACGATTGCAGAGGTCTGCAGGCCGGCGTTACCGCTGATTGCCGCAATCATCGGCACAAAAGCGACGGCGGCGACATAGGTCAGATGGTTGTAGCCGTCGAAGAAAATCAGGACCAGAGCGGTAATTCCGGTTCCGATTAGACAGGGCAGCAGCCAGGTCATTCTCACACGTGCGGCGTGCAAGACGGAGATATCGCCAAGCTCATCTGGGTCGGTACCGGCCATTGTGTATAAGTCCTCTGCGGCTTCTTCCTCGGCGACCTCGATGATGCGGTCGGCGGTGATTCGACCGATGAGTTTATGATTTTTGTCCAGCACCGGCGCAACAATCAGGTCGTTTTTGCTGAATATGTTCCGTACCTCCTCCTGGTCGGCTTCGGCGGTAACGTAAATAGTATCGGGGTCAATCAGGTCGCTTATCTTTGCGCCTTCAGGGGAAGTTAAAAGCAGACGGATACGAACATCGCCGAGGAACCGACTGTCCCTGCCAACAACATAAACGGAATAGAAATCCTCATCAATTTCAGCAGCGCGGATTTCGTTGACGGCCTCGGCGACGGTGGCATCCTCCGGGACGCTTACGAGGACGGGGTCCATAATACCGCCCGCCGAATCTTCTGCGTAGCTCATCAGTTTTTTAATGAGGACGGAATCCGCGGGCTTGAGACTTTTGAGCAGCTCATCTCGTTTGGCCTCCGGGAACTCGGCGAGAAGGTCGGCGGCGTCGTCAGGGTCGAGCTCTGAGATAATGGTTTTTATCTCGTTTGCCGTGAGGAGCTCGAAGAGGATGCTGCGGGTGGCCTCATCGACCTTCTCCAAAACCTCAGCAGAGGTTGATTTGTCCAAGGCATCAAAAACAATGCGTTTTTGCTCGCCATCGAGAAGCTCTACCACCTCGGCAATATCGCTGCTCCGCTGGTCGCTGAGCGATTGCCGCAATTCGGACGTCTCCCCTGCTTCAATTAAGAACTCAATCTGCTGCAACAATACGTGTTGAGATAGTTGTTTCTGTTCGTCCGGCATTTGGATACTCCTGACGCAAGTAAAATCAGATTTACGCGGTCGGGGGATAAAATAACGCAATTGCTCCCGTTAGGCAATGGTTTTTTGTTCCGGGTCAGGACCAGGCAAAGCAAGACCGATATGCAGTCGTTGATGACGGTGGGAATCGAAGCGCAAAAAGTGCTAAAATATGCTTGTATATTGGCCGATTTTAGTGTAGAATATATTGTTGAAGTGTTGGTTTCGGATTAAGAACGAAAAAAGACCACTATTTTGGCGAAGGACACACTATGAAAGGCTTTGCGTTGGGGATTTTTTTTGTGGTTGGAGTGGCAACGGCTTGCGTGTGTCTGGCTGCACCTGAGCCGGCTGTCATATCTGGTCCACGAGACTGGACGGTAGATGTAACATTTGAGCATCCGCAGCAAATTACGCTCGAACTGGGCGGGAATAACAAACCAAGGCGATTCTGGTATGTGATAGTAACACTCACCAACAAAATAAATAGGGATATCGATTTCTATCCCAAATGCGAGCTGATGACAGATAGCTTTCAAATCATACCGGCAGGCAAGGGTACGCTGCCAGCGGTTTTCGAGCACATAAAGAGACGTCATCAGGACAAGTATCCGTTTCTCGAACCTTTGGAAAAGGCCGGCAATAAGATACTTCAGGGCGAAGATAACGCGCAGGATATGGCTATTATATGGCCCGATTTTGATGTACGAGCCAGGAATATAAAGGTCTTTATAACCGGTCTGAGTAATGAGACCGCCGTTATCAACCATCCAATAGCCAAAGACAAGACAGGCAAGCCCATCAAAGTTTACCTGAGAAAGACACTCGAATTAAACTACGCCCTTCGGGGGGACGCAACGCTAAGGTCCTATATCAAGTTGAATTATAAGGACAAACGCTGGATTATGCGGTAGATTCTCGCATTGCGTACCGCGTACTGTATATCGCGTATCTGAAGGGCGATAAGCCTTCGCAATAATTTTTCATCAAATGTGCAATCTGGCATTGAAGGTCCGAAAAGAATGTGGATTAATCGGCAGGTACGCGCAAAGAACCTGTAAAAAGTCAGTCGAAACCCGCCCAAAATGTGGGTTTTTGAGTACATTTTTTTCACCCCCCTGCGTGAATTGTTCGATAAAAATAATAGACATAAACAGTTTTAGTTTCGGATTGTTCAGACCGGGATTTGGGTTGCGCAATAGCGAGAACGGGGTGGGACAAAGCTCGACGAAAAAGAACTGAAAGGGAAAAAGAATGCCGGCAACAAAAGTAAAGCAAAGACGTATGACAATGACTGAGATAAAAGACAAGGCGGACGCCCTCGGCATAAGGCCGGGGAAGATGAAAAAGGCAGAACTTATCCACTCCATCCAGAGGGCAGAAGGCTGCACACCGTGCTTCGGCTGGTCAAACGGTCAGTGCGGAAACATCGACTGCTGCTTTATGCAGGACTGCCTCAAAATCAGGCTGTAAATCTCGTATTGCGTACTATCTCAGAAAAAGGCAAGACATAAAACCCAGGTCCCTCTTTTCGTAGCCGGGGCAATACGAAACGGGGACTAATACCGCACCTATTTAATTTTAACGCCCGCCAAATTATATAACTCCATAAGAGCAAAAGGATTATCTTCTACATAAGCGCACTTTTTAAATAGGTGCGGTATAAATCTGTACAAGAATACAAACGGCGGGAGGACACGATTTAAAACCAGCCACATATTCTCAATATCTCCTTCACACCCTATATCCTGACACATGAATTTTGGATTCGGGTTTGACAGAAATTCCAATTTTGGGTATTAGGTATTGTAAGAAAAACAGCACTGTTTGTACTTTCTGCGCATTTCGGTTTAGTTAATGGGAAGTCAGGTTATGAAGAAAATACTCGGAGTCGTGGGAAGTCCCCGCAGAGACGGAAATACACATCTCATAGTTTCCCGGATATTAAAAGGCGCAAAAGAAGAGGGGGCCGTGGTAGAAACTCTTTTGCTCGGCGATTTGACTATCGCCGAGTGCGACGGCTGTCACGTGTGCTGGGAGGGCAAAGGGTGCAGTAAAAATGATGATATGAACGACATTTATCAAAAGATTATTGAAAGCGACGTAATTATTTTCGGCACGCCGGTATATTGGTATGGGCCAACGGCTTTGATGAAAGGCTTTATTGACCGTTTTGTGTACTTTAACTGCGCGGCGAACAGAAAGAAAATAAGAGGTAAGTCAGCAGTAATAGCAGTTCCTTTTGAAGAGGAGAATCCCGAAACCGCGGCCGGTGTGGTGTCATTCTTCGAAAAAAGCTTTGAGTACTTGCAGATAAAGCTGGTCGGTAAAATTATTGTCCCGGGGGTCAGCGGCAAAGGAGAAATCCTGGAAAAAACAGATATGTTAGAAGAAGGCTATGAGCTTGGAAGAAGACTGGCTAAGTGAGTTTTCAGTTTTGAGTTTGGGGGTTGGGTTTTCAGCAGCAACGCAGGAGGAATTCAATTAAAACAAAAATTAGAAAAGGGCCCTCTCTCAATCAGGCAGGGACATGTAATGACAAATGATGTAAAGGGTAATACACCATATATTTTAACGCGCATATTTGCAATGGCTCCAATGACGGGTATAATGCTGGTTTGCATTTTTACAACTAAAACTTGAAACAGTTAAGTAAAAGGAGACAGAGAGATGTTTAATGGTATTTTTCAGGTTCCTGAGCCGGTTAATGAGCCCATTTTGCAGTATGCACCGGGTAGTTCTGAGCGTGCGGAACTGACCAGCAAGCTAAAAGAGATGCTGGGCGAGCAGGTTGAAGTACCGATGATAATCGGCGGCAAAGAAGTACGCAGCGGCAAACTCGGGGATATTCGCTGTCCGCATGACCACCAGCATTTATTAGGCAGGTATCACCAGGCAGATGCATCCTATGTCACACAGGCGGTAGATGCAGCGGAAAAAACCAAGCGCGAGTGGGGCCAGATGCCGTGGGAGTCGAGGGCGGTAGTATTGCTAAAAGCAGCGGAACTTCTGGCTGGCAAATACCGCTCGACACTTAATGCGGCTACGATGCTGAATATGAGCAAGACACCACATCAGGCGGAAATCGACGCTGCCTGCGAGCTGATAGACTTCTGGCGGTTCAATCCGCACTTTATGCAGGAGGTTTACGGCGACCAGCCGATCTCGACCGACGGCGTAATGAACTACATGGAGCATCGCCCGCTGGACGGTTTCGTGCTGGCGATCACGCCGTTCAACTTCACCTCGATTGCAGGCAACCTGCCCACGGCGCCGGCCTTGATGGGCAATACGGTCGTCTGGAAACCGGCTTCCACGGCGGTGCTGCCCGCCTACCTCATCATGAAG
>CAZQYB010000092.1:0-10953 GCA_964597535.1 uncultured Pirellulales bacterium
CTATCGTCCAGAAGGTGTAGCCCTGCAGGACAGCTACTCCCAACACGATTAAAATACCCGGATTGCAGGGCAGCGAACAGACACCGACGCCACCTCCCACGACGAGGCCGAACATAGCCGCACCAAAGAAACCTTTCGGCCGGGACTTGTCCTGGGACGGTATTATTTGTGGCAGCTTAAACGGTAGTAGTTTAAGTGCGGCCAGACCAACAAAGACCGCGATAAGTCCGGCAAAGAGCTTCCAGTATTTGCCTAACGTAGTTTGAGCGATTTCGCCTATAAAGCCTGCCACACCTCCAAGAATGACAGTCGCGATGATTGTACCGACCATGAAAAAAAGCGCGGCAAGCAGGCTTGCGCGACGGCTATCATCCTTTCGCATGCCCGAATAGCCCGCTATGGCCCCCAATATCGGGAGAGTGCAGCAGGCACATGCTATTGAACTAAACAGCCCGAGGAGAAATGCGAAAGGCAGTGCCGCAGGACCGAATCCGGTCTGCTCAAGTACGGTTTTGGCCCATTCTACTATCGACTGAAGCCATTCCATTCGTTTGCTTACTCCCTCATTTGGTGCGTGGCTTGGCACGTCCTGGCCCGCAAGAACTGCTGGGGCCGCAGGCGCCGGGGCCGCAACCTGAGGGCGGCCTTGACGCCATCACAAACGCCTGAATCAGCTTCTTTTCGGTGATATCACCCGAAACGGCTCTCAGCCCGCGACCTTTTACCATAGCAAGCACACAGGGAATAGAAAACTGCTTTGCCAACTGCGCATAATTTGGTGCATCTTTCTTAAGAGTGAAAGCACAGATGCGACTTCCACCGTCCTGTATCTTTTTGGCCGCCGCTTCGACCTCCGTCGTAACAGACTCCATCTTCAGCTTGTCCTCAGCCGCAAGAAGGATGAAAACTGCATCAGTCTCTGCCGCCACTTTGTTGAGAGAAGCGAGCGAATCAAGTTCCGGCCCCCATAGAGTCGCCACAGCCTTATCAGATACGTCCGCCTTTTGCTCGCTGCTCACGAGCGCAGCAGGCTCTGTGTCGCTCTTGGGCTGCGCAGGTGTCTCCACCTGTGGTGTGGCACTTGGCAGTGAAGCGGTATCGGAGTCGCTATTAGTCTGAATTGACGCGAATCCCTGCTGTGACTGACCACCATTGGAATTGGACTGGTTTATAAGTGAGCGTGCCAAAACTACCCCTGCTGCAACCACAATAATGAGAAATATCAACATCTTCCAACTTTTCCCACTGTTGCTGGAATCGGGTGAACAACAATCTCCGCCGCCGGATGCTGTTGAACAACACGCCTGCGCGTCGTTCGGATTTTCCTGCCCGTATTCATCAGTATTATCATTCTCAGCCATTCTATTTTCCTTTCGAAAGTTTTTCGTTTATTTCCTTTTTGGAGTGGTTGATTTATTATTATCCTTTAGTTTCGGCTTTTTGTAGCAATCACACAACTGCTCCTTGTCAATCTTGCAAACACTCTTAACTTGCCTGGCATCTGCGACTATCCGCTTGTCCCCGGCTGCAGAGTCCTGCACCCATCTGATCGCTTCAAGAACATATGCGGGTGCATCCCCATCAGCAAGGCGATAATAGTTCCACCGCCCTTGCTTTCTGGCATCAACCAAACCTGCCTGGTACAGAACCGCCATATGCTTTGAGACAGTTGAGGGAGCAAGCCGCAGCACTTCAATCAGTTGGCAGACGCAAAGCTCTCCCTTGCGCAGCATCATCAAAGCCCGGACCCTGTTTTCATCCGACAAAGCCTTGGTAATACTTATAATGTTCCGCATAAGACACTCCTGCACTTCGCCAATTAACGAATTATACAAATTATCGTCTCAATATTCAACCGAATTCTGAGAGTTTTTAACATTTTCTTGTTTTCGAGAATTTGAGCCTATGTTACTCACGGTCAGTCCAAAGGTTAGGAGAGTTCTTTTCTGTTTGGTTTTCTGAACATTCAGCTTATTTCCCTCTCCGCGTGACAGAATGCATCATTGCCTGATTACCTTTTGCCGGGGTAACGACTTTTCTCATTTCTTTGCATAAAACCCGCTACAGTAAACTCTCAGTTTCTCGCCGCCTTTTATATTCATATAAAATACATCTGTGAACCTCTTCTTGCCTGTGTCAGCAGGCGGTGTTATCTCAAGCATAAACTTGTAACCCTTACCAACCCTTTCCTGACTTAAGACGTTTATGTACCCCTTTTCTGATGACACCGACTCAATCTCAAAATCCCCGCCATAGTTGTTAAGTAGCTTGATAGCTTTTTTTGTCGGCTTCTGCGGCACAGCATTGTAAATCAAAATCGAGGGCGGTTTGACCTCGAATCTCGGCACCACCGTAAAGGGGATGGTGACCGCGTCGCATCCCGGATGTGTTAGCTTAATGCGGATTTGCCCGTTCGTACGCTGCAGCAGTCTCTCGGCATTAATTCTGGGCTGAATGATATGCTTCTTTGCTTTCAGCGAAGTATCATAATCAGCGGTTATGGCCCCGTCGGTTGCACTAAAGCTCTTTATGGCAAAGGGCTGACCGTCAAGAGCGGTAAGTGTGATTGCGGGACAGCCGGCATTGGCACTGTTGGGTAAAAGCCTTATTCTCTTCGGCTCGTGGGTGACTTTCACCACAACCTTGGCTTGTACGGTCAGTCGGACCTTAGGCCTTGTCGGGTCGTTACTGCTTACGAAAACATCTTTTCTTGCGGTCCCTGGGCTTGTTGGAACGCGGAAGCGGGCAATTTTGACCGATCCAGACTTACCTGGGGCATATTCTTTCTTACTTAACTTAGCGACTGTGCAGCTGCACGTAGACGTGGGTTTGTTGAGTTTCAATACGGCATCGCCGGCGTTTTTGAATTTGAATTCACAGCGATGCGTCGACCCGGCACTTACTTCACCGAAGTCATGCACGACATTCTCAAACTTAATTTTTGGTCCCTTTTCCTTGACTTCAGGGACAGCATTAACTTCTACTGGACCAATCGATGGCTTTGTCTCCGTCAACTCAGTTCTTGGCTTTGCGAACTGAGTTTCTGACTCAGGTGCGACCGCAACTGGCTGGCGACAGCCAATCTTCAAGAGCAAAATGCAACTGACGGCAAAAACAGCTAAAATCAATTGATTACGTTTCACACTCTCATCTCCAAATCAAATTAACTGGAATTCCCCGTTTAAGATACTCCTACACTTCACCATATATGAAAGTATTATAACTTCAAAATGCTTATTAACCAAACAAGAAATGTGTTAAGAAGAAATTTGAAAAATTTACTTGTTATAGGACTGTGAGTGTGCGGGTTATAACTGACTTATATGGCTGGGCTTATGTCCATTAAAGCTCTTT
Organism: uncultured Pirellulales bacterium; assembly: GCA_964597535.1. Lineage (GTDB taxonomy): Bacteria > Planctomycetota > Phycisphaerae > Sedimentisphaerales > Anaerobacaceae > CAZQYB01. The sequence goes on from CAZQYB010000092.1 coordinate 3,355, forward strand.
GGCGATTGTCATTTTGACCAGCGATGCCACCTTCCCTTTTAGTCACCGAATCAGAACTGACGAACAACGACTCTAATATTTTTTTCTGAATCTTGCGGCGGCGATGTTCAGGAGCTTGCGATACTTTGCTACGGTTCGCCTGGCCAGGTTTGTAATGCCGGCTCCCGCTAATTTCTTGCGTATCTGGTCGTCGCTCAACGGTTTGGTTTTATCTTCTGCATCGATAATCCGCTGCAGCTCGGCCCTTATGGCTTCCCAGCTATGTCCTTTGCCGTTGATGTCTTCGGTGCCTCCGCTAAAGAACTTACGAAGCGGCAGTATCCCCCGGGAGCACTGGATGTATTTGCCGGCCACCGCCCTGGAGACGGTAGCCAGATGGACGCCCACATCTTCTGCGACTTTCGACATCGGCAGCGGCCGAAGGTATAAATCGCCCTTATCGAAGAACTCCTTCTGATGTTCCACAACGGCTTTTGCAACTTTAAGCAATGTATTTTTACGCTGCTCTATGGCGTCTATAATCCATCGAGCAGAGCGGATATTGGTCTGGAGAAACTTTTTTGTTTTTTCGCTGACGCTGGGGTCCCTGCACATTTTTGCATAGTAGTTATCTATTCTCAAGGCAGGTAGATTTGAATCGGCTAATCGTACAGAATATTCGGGAGAATCATCGATTGGTTCCACTATTACATCGGTGCTAACGGGATGGTTTTGACTGCGGCCTACCTGCAGGCCCGGAGAGGTGTCAAGCTTGCTCATACGCTCAACGGCTTGATTGATTGCCTCAATGCTGCAATTCATTTTCTTAGCGATATCGGGCAGGCGATTTTCAAGCAGTTCGTCCATATGTTCATCGACCAGCCGGGCTTCAAAACTCATGTCCTCACTGCTCTGGGCCATCTGGATTAGCAGGCATTCTCTGAGGTCGCGGGCGCCGACACCGGGCGGCTCTAACTTTTGCACAAGCTCCAGGGCCTGCTTTAAGTCGTCAATCGCGAAATCACGTCTATCCTTGTTATGCAACTGCTCTAATCTTACGGTCAGGTACCCTCTATTGTCGATATAGTCTATAATCATATTACCGGCTTTTTTTACCGGCTCCTCGGCTTCAACCAGACCCCACTGCTCGGCCAGATATTCGTGCAGCGACTGAGACGGTGCAGCGGTATTTTTTATGGCCTCGAGTTTGCCGTCCAGCTCGCCGGCTTGACGGCGTCGGCGGAAGGAGCCGGCCTCGCTCATATAGCTCTTGAAATCATCGTCAAGACTGTCAAGGCGTTCGAAGTCTTCAACCTTGTCGTGGTCGCTGTTAACGACCAGATCTTTTTCGTTAATATCATCCTGAGGCGACTGCTCAACAGACTCGCCTTCTTCGGCATTTGCCGGCTCCTCGATTTCCAAAACGGGATTGCTGTTGAGCTCCTGCTCTATTCTTTCCTGCAGGGCAAGGATTGGTAGTTGGAGAATTTCCATCGATTGAATCATACGCGGAGCGAGCTTCATCCTCTGCTCCAGCCGCATCTGTTCCCTCATCTCCAACTTCATAGCAGCACCAAAAATCTCTTATTCTACCCCACCCGGTTCCTGAATCATTCTTAATTATATCATAACCGTGTTAAAAGATTTCGGCAATACCTGTCGGCAGATTTAAAAACTTCAAATAAGAAAATTATTCCAACTGCTGTCTGCCGGTTATAGCGTCGGTAAGCATTTTGCCGCTTGCATATTCGATGGTAGAGCCGGTGGGCAGGCCTCTTGCGAGGCGGGTGATTTTTATGCCGGCGTTTTTCAGCAGCGAGCTTATATAGAGTGCAGTGCCGTCGCCGGCCATATTGGGATTGGTCGCCATTATGATTTCTTTTACATCGCCCTTGCGGACCCTCTCAACGAGCTTGTCGATGGTCAAATCGTCCGGCTCGATTCCCTCAAGCGGTGCGATGTGGCCGCCGAGAACGTGATAGACCCACTTGCAGGTTCCTGTTTTTTCGAGGGCGATAAGGTCTTTCGGCTGTTCGACAACGCAAATCAGGCCTTTGTCCCGGCGAGGGTCGGAGCAGATTTGGCAAAGCGCTTCTTCTGAGAGATTGTAGCAGATTTTGCAGCGTTTGATTTTGTTTTTAACGTCGCTGATGGCCTTGGCCAGCGCCATAGCCTCAGCAGGCTGGACTTTTAATATATGAAAGGCCAGCCGCTCCGCCGTCTTGGGCCCAACCCCCGGCAGCTTACCAAATTCCTCAATTAGTTTGTTCAGACTTTCTGTATAAACACCGCTCATACTCATTCCTAATCACTTCCGGGACAAGCCATCCCCAAGCACCGTAGGGCGTCCCCGAGGGACTGCCGCTTGAGGCTGCCACCCATCAAGTAAAATAATCAATTATCATTAATCAATTCTCTTGGTTTTCTTCCATTCCTGTGATAGTCGCGTCGAGGCCCATAAGGACTGTTTTGACGGCGGGGTCGTTGATTAGCTCGTTTCTTCTTCGGCCGTGGTTTTTGGTTCTGTTGGGTTGAGGCTCAGGTTGCACCTGCTCATCCATAGCGGGAGTTTCAGACTTATTTAGTTGCTCGATGCTCGATTCTTGACTCTCGATGATTTGCGATTTTGCTGAAACCGCCTCGGCCTTAGGGGCCGGGTTTTGTTTAGCTACTTTTTTTTTAACGGGGCCGCCTTTTATTTGTGAAAGGAGGTCATCGACGTTCAGGAAATGCTCCCTCAGGGCAAATCGCAGCATCGAGGCATCCAAAAGAGCACGGGGCGTATCGCTGTTTTTAAGCGACCAGCGCAGCCGCTCGAGCGCGGTAATATTGTAAACAAGTGCGGCGACATCGAATTTTTCAGCTAACTGGCCGGCCCGTTGTCGCTGTTCTGCGGTCAAAATCAGAAGTTTGCTTTCCGGGCCTGCGGATTTTACCACCATTAAGTCGCGCATATAATCGATAAGCGAGTCAACAATATGGACCTCGCTTTGGCCGGCCGTGATTAAATCCTCTACGGCGGCAAGAGTTTCGGCGGCGTCACTGTCGCCGATTTTGCCGATAAGGTTGTTAATCTTCTCGCTGTTCGGGCAGCCGAGGAATTCCTCAAGCAGCTTTGTGGTCAGGGGTTCTGCGCCGGTGCTTATCAGGCGGTCGAGCAGACTCAGCGCATCTCTCATCGAGCCGTTTGCCATTTTCGCCAGCGGCAAAATAAAATCGTCTTCGTATTTTATTTTTTCCTGCTTGAGTATGCTCTTTAGCTGGCCGGCGATAAGGTTTGGATTTATGTTATTGAAATCAAACCTTTGGCACCTCGATTGAACTGTCGCGATGACCTTATTCGGCTCGGTCGTTGCGAAGATAAACTTTACGTGGCTGGGCGGCTCTTCGAGGATTTTCAGCAGGGCGTTAAAAGCTCCCGGACTGAGCATATGGACTTCGTCGATAATGTAGATTTTGAACCTTGCCCGTGCAGGGTGGTAAATCGCGTTCTGACGCAACTCACGGACCTGCTCGACCCCGTTGTTTGTTGCACCGTCAATCTCAATGACGTCGATGTCATCGCCAACGTTTACCGCGAGGCAGCTATCGCATTTGCAGCAGGGCTCTGTTGTGGGCGCGTCGGATGCGAGGCAATTGAGGGCTTTGGCCAGGATGCGTGCCATAGTGGTTTTTCCGACACCGCGGGTGCCCGTGAACATATAGGCATGGGCAACTTTGCCGGTCTTTATGGCGTTCTTGAGTGTGTGGGCGATAGGGTCCTGGCCAACGACCTCATCGAACGTTTGCGACCTGTATTTTCTTGCAAGTACCGTATATGCCATCAGTAATTGATTATTTTAATGATTATTGATAATTCAACTTCCAGAAACAATTTCCGGGATTCTATCCTTCATCGCTAATCATTTAAAAGACCGGCCGGGTTTACCCACAGCACAACCAAGCTGCACGCTTATGGCTGCTCGGTTCCCCGCCTGACCAGATTCACGGGCTCGGCCTGCATGGGACCCGGCCGGAAAATTTATTGTTGACTATTTTCAGTTGACTTTTTTTAATTTCCTATTAGATGATAAGTAATCAAGGATAAATAATCAATAATAAATAATCAATTTCCAAGGGGATTTGCTATGCAAGTTAAGATTGAGGATACCTGCACTTCCTGCGGCCTGTGCGTGGATGCCTGTCCTGAGGTTTTTGGGATGGGCTCGGATCTGGCGGAGGTTATCGTTGATGAGGTTCCCAAGGGGCTTGAGGAAGCTGTCCAGCAGGCCGCTGACGAGTGCCCTGTCGAGGCGATTATCGTAGAATAACTCCAAATGTCGGTTCTAAAAGGCCGGCAGGTTTAGACAGGCAACCATTAATTTGAAAGTTCCCGGCTTCTGTCTCGGGCGCGTTTGATGGCAGCCGATATCAACTCGCTGATTTTCCCGTCTGCGAAGACTTTCAGAGCAGCTTCGGTTGTTCCGCCGGGTGAGGTGACCTTTCGGCGCAGTTCGGCAGGGCTTTCGCCTTTCTTATCAGCCTCGGAGGCCAACAAAGCGGCACCTTTGGCGGTCTGCAAAACCAGCTCTTTCGCTACGTTCTCAGGCAGGCCCAGTTGTTCGGCTGCTTTTATCATTTCCTCCATCAATAAAAAATAATAGGCAGGTCCGCTGCCGCTTACGGCCGTAACGGCGTCTATCAAACCTTCGTCATCAACAACCACGGCCTTGCCAACTGCTGAGAAGATTGACATTGCTTTCTCCATCATCGGCTTTGCCTTGTCGTTGGCGAATAACGCGCTGGCGCCTTCACCAATCAAAGCGGGTGTGTTTGGCATAACACGAACGATAGCGATATCGCCGAGTACGGCGGCGATGTTGGCGACTTTTATACCCGCAGCGATGGATATAACAAGTGTGTCCGGCTTGACAGCATCTTTTATGCTCTGCAGCGCCTCGGTCATATTCTGCGGTTTGACACTTAAGACGAGAATATCAACCTTCGAGGCCAAAGCGGCATTGGCATCGACTTTTTGAACGCGATACTCCTTTGCCAAAAAGGCAGGTCTTTCAGGCCGAATATCACTTACAAAGATATTTTCAGGTTCATAAAGGTTTGCGGTTATTATGCCCTTTATCAGGGCTTCAGCCATATTTCCGCCGCCGAGAAAACCGATGGTATTCATTCCTTTGTCCTTGTTAAAATCAATCCTGAACTTATAATCTTACCGGTAATTCCTTTAATCCAAATATAAACCCAATTGAGGGTAAGAGCAATGCAAAAACAAGTTGAGTATGCAGAGGCAGTCGGAACCAAGTATCCGGAGCAGGTGGTAATCGCCGTCGCCAAAGACAAAGACGGCAAAGCAAACCCTGTTACACTGGGCTGGACAATGATTGTGTCGGGAAAGCCGCCAATGATGGCCATAGCCGTGGCGAGCAGGCATTATTCAATCGAGACCATCCGGCACTCAAAATGCTTTACTATCGCGTTTCCATCCTCGGAGATGGCTGATACCGCTTTGTTCTTCGGTTCAAGGTCAGGCAGGGACGTCGATAAATTGGCGAACTGCGACTGCAAAACCGAACCCACAAAGGCTATTGATTCGGTGCTGCTTTGTGACGCCGTGGCGAATTTCGAATGCGAGCTCGAATCTGAAACAGTTGCCGGCGACCATATAATTTTTGTCGGCAAAGTTGTTTGCTCCCATATCAACACCGAATCGAAGAAGCGATTATATACCGTCGGCCCCGGCCATAAATTGGGCTCGGTTTCCTGAAAAACCGGCTCTTACGGTTAATGGGTAGGCGGTAGGGTGTGCACTGCACACCGGATTCTTTTAAAAAGTACTTTTTCCCCTAATCAGCAGGGAACTGCGTGTATTCTATTGAATTCCGGTGAACCGTGCGTAACAAATTGAGTTGAGGTGCCCCCGAAGGGGCGGGTTATCGCGCAGCGCTGCCCGACAGTCAGCTCCAACGATTAGTTAGATGGCTTCATGCCTCTTGTGCTCTGAAACTTTTGCCATAGTTTTGCTAAACCTTTACTACCTGAGAAAAGATAAATGCCCAAAGCTAATTTCAAAACTGATGCTACTATTTGAGAAATGGAGTAAACAGGAACTGATCGTTGAGAACCTGAATACAGTACTGTTATCTGAAGTATAGCTTGAATAAAAGTAGGAATTGCGATTGAAAGCAACCAAACGCCAATAATTGAAAACGCTAAAACTTGGATATCTTGAAAAGTAAAAGAAGTTGTCTTTTCTTCTTGTATCATTGAAGAAGCTATTTTTGATGGAAGTTTATTTGAAAAAATTAAATAAGCTCCAAATAGTAGCAGTAATACGGAAGGAGTAATTGATATTAGCATGTACAAAAAACCTTGCCTCCAAGCAGAAACTGCATTCATAATGGCAAACCCGAAATAAGAGATTGACAGTATTAGGCAATAAATACCTGCCAACTTAAGAGAAAGTGAAACTATTTCTTTTTTTGTCATTACTATACCTCCATTTTGCCATCTAACAATGTATATATGGTTTCCGTATAAGACTCCAGACCTTTCTGAGTGTCAGTATAACACCCCTTTGCCCAAAGTCCATAAGTAATCCCTTTTGTAGGGTAGGACCTGCCCTGAGCGCAGTCGAAGGGTTGCCCCACCATTATTTCTGAAAGAAAAGGTAGGGTGTGCACTGCACACCGTTTGACTATCATTATGACTCTGAATAATCGGCCTGGAATAGAAACATCGCGAGACCATATTTGACGCCAGGCCTGTCCCCAAACGCTCGCTTGCCAGCGAATGTTTACAAATGGAAGATAATGCGTAAATTGACCTGTTGCCCCACCGCAATTGGGGCAATAGTGGGCAAGAGGATCAACAGGTTTGAAGCACTTTATACAAACGGGTATTCCATCGCCTTCTTCTTCAGGTATATCTTTTTGTTCCGTGTTCTGTAATTCCTTTTTGATTCCCTGACAATGCTGCGATTCAGGAGCAACACCTCAGTGACGTTTCACTGAAACCGCTGGTTAGGAAATCTCTTTATAGGGGCCTGGCTGAAGCTATATACACTTCAATCGCATGAACTTGAGAATCCCACACCTTAGTTCTGTCCGTATAGTTAACTCGCCATCTATCAAGATTGCCAAATAGGTCTATCGCACATTGTGGCTTAGCCGTACCTGATTTAAAGGAATCTGGCATATCACGGTAGAACCACTCCTCGCGCTTATCAATGTACTTAAACAAATCTGACATCTTTTCTCGAGACGCAAAGTAATGGAGCTTATAATCACGAATGCCTCTTTGTACCTCTTGCTGATACTTATCGTAGTCGTCTCTGGAAATCATTCCTGATCGGCCAGCCAGGAATCCAACCACTCCGCAGACGAATCCAACAGCTATAATGATCCGGATATATTTGTTCATACTATTTTCCTCCCTTCCTAACTATGTATATATGGTTTCCGTATAAGACTCCAGACCTTTCTGAGTGTCAGTATAACACCCCTTTGCCCAAAGTCAATAAGTAATCCCTTTTGTAGGGTGGGACCTGCCCTGAGCGCAGTCGAAGGGTTGCCCCACCATTATTTCTGGTAAAGTGTGCTTTTTCCCCTAATCAGCAGGGAACTT
>CAZQYB010000093.1:0-10750 GCA_964597535.1 uncultured Pirellulales bacterium
TTTATGACTATACCGGAAGCAAGCCAGCTCGTTCTGCAGGCAGCAACAATGGGAAAAGGAGGAGAAATCTTTGTGCTCGATATGGGAGAACCGGTGAAAATTGTGGATTTGGCCAGGGAGCTTATTACGCTCAGTGGTTTCCGGCCGGGTGAAGATATTGAAGTGGTTTTCACAGGGCCGCGAGCGGGTGAAAAACTCTTCGAGGAACTATCAATCAAAGGCGAAGATATGCAGCCGACAAGACATCCCAAGATAGTTATATGGAAGAATATTCCGGTGGACCACGATAAGGTCCAGGCCGGTATAAACGAGCTGGTAAATAAGACGCAGAGCTACAACGAGATAGTGCAAAAGATTAAGGAGCTTGTGCCGGAATATACGGGCGGGGGAGAATAGGAGAGCAGGAGAATAGGAGAATAGGAGAGCAGGAGAATAGGAGAGCAGGAGAACAGGAGAGCAGGAGAATAGGAGAACAGGAGAATAGGAGAATAGGAGAATAGGAGAGCAGGAGAATAGGAGAGCAGGAGAATAGGAGAGCAGGAGAGCAGGAGAATAGGAGAACAGGAGAGCTACCAGCCACGAAACTTGTCCTCCGTAAGGAGTCCCTGGGACTGAGTAACATCGAAGGATTGCTTGACGCCAATTTTGATTTTTAATATTATTATTGCTTGCCATTTTCGCTAAAAGAGGTATGATTTTATACTCGCGAATAGCGAGATTAAAGAATATGGACCGTCAGTCCGCCGCAGGCGGGCTGATTTCGGCATATCAACCATCAGCATCACACCCGTGTCCAGTTCGGTTACGAAAAATTGTCATTCCGCATTTATTGCGGAATCAACACGAGATACGCTTCATCAGATACGAGATACGAATTAAAAGGCGGGAATTGCGGGCGCAGTTTTATGACAAAAAATCAAAATGAACCTTCTAATTCGCAGGGCCAAGCTAAATTCTTATCTGATAAGCCACTCACAGCAGATTATAAGCAAAATGACCGCTTTGGCCATTCGGGTATAGCGGAAAACCTTAAGCAGATAGTATTGACATGCCCTGTACCTTTTACCATCGGACTATTTGGAAAGTGGGGCACTGGTAAAACTACGGTTCTTAATATTCTAAAAGACAGACTCCGAACACAGAAAGTACCGGTTGTAACCTTTGATGTGTGGAAACACGAGGGTGATGCTCTGCGCCGAACCTTTTTAAAAGAACTCGTTAAACAGCTTAAAACACAGGGTATACCAAAAGACTTTACATTAAGTGAGCAAGTAGATAGTTCGATTGGAATTAAGAAAACGTTCGAAAAACTCAACATATTTAATTGCGTTGTAACTTATATTCTTCTTGGGTTAATGATTCTTTTAGGAGTTATTTTCTACCTTACAGATATTCCCACATTTAAAGGTTATTTATCAATTGTTACTGGTAGTTCATTAGTGGCGGGATTAATAATTTTCTTAATTCAACGTATGATTGTGACAGAAAATATTACCAAAACAACCAACCGTTTTGAGGACCCCCACGAGTTCGAAGGTGAATTTCTTAACATTATTGGAAGGAGTAATGCTCAAAAACTACTTATTGCTATAGACAACTTAGATCGCTGTACCCATGACAATGCCGTTAAGTTACTTTCTACGATTAAGACGTTCTTAGCTAAAGATTCAGATACAGAGAAAAACAATAACTGCATTTTTCTTATAACCTGTGACGACGGAGCTATAAAGAAACATCTCGAATCAGTATACATCAAAAACCAAAACATCAAAGACCAAAATAACAAAGATTCAAAGGCTTTTAGTTCCGATGAGTTTCTACGAAAGTTCTTCAATACATTCGTACGTTTGCCTGATTTCATTGACACCGAACTTCAAAGCTACACACGGGAACTTCTTAGAGAAACCAATATTCCACAGTTTGATTCAGCAAATCTGGCATTTGTTATTAACGCCGCATTTCGTGATAACCCCCGGCAGATAAAACAGTTCATTAATATCTTGATTTCTCACTTCCTTATGGCTCAAAATAGGGAAGCCGGAGCCAACCCGCTAATTCGCCCGGCGGGTACGATAACTGAGAACGTGCCCTTTCTTGCGAAATTCCTAGTAGTACGTCAGAAGTTCCCGGATATCTACAGGACAATCAGTCAACGGTACTTAGTTCCTGAGGAATGGGGACGATACGGTAATACTGATTTTAAGGATTTTCATAATGCCACCAAGATGTTTACGGTTGGGGATGTAAGACCCTTCATGTACCTAAAACAGTCTCCAGAAGAACGGAAGATACCCGGTCTACGCCAAATAGAACGTGGACTAGTTGAGAATAATCAGGATGGCGTGTTAAAAGAGCTGCAAGGGTTAGAGAAGGAATCAGAGAAAGTTACACATTTTAATAGATTCCTTTTAGACCTGATCGAACGATATCGGCACGTAAAATCAAGCCTGATCAACATACTTGGCTGCTCGTTGGCTGTTTCAAAGAATCTTGGGTTAGAACTGGATGAGCAGTTTTACAGGCGTTTCGAGCATCTTCTTAATGATCCCGATGGTCTCAAGAACGATCTTCATCATTTTAGTTCGTCGTTGGTTTTTGGCGAGCTGCTCCCTCGGTGCAAGGACAGACATCGGGTTGGAATAATCGGAGAGTACGTTAAGTACATTTGCCTACCCAGACATGAAAAGAACGCGGTGAAAATCAGTCCAGATCAGAAAGGTAAATCTTCGATAGGAAGGAATTTCGCTTATGATTTGCTTGAAGAATTTGTAAAAAATAAACATTGGCTTAATAATGATGAAAAAGAAAAAATAAAAGGAGCGATCGAAAATGCATATTATAACGATATTGAGGTTCTTTCGTTATTTGAGGATGATGTAGAAAATCAAAAAGACTTCATTTCAGAGGAAGCAATTTCTAAATTCGTTTCTAATTTTTCAGAGGAAGATGTTCAAGATATAGATTCTATTAATGAAAAAATAACACTTCTTTTAAAATTCAGACCAATCATTAAATCTAAAACAACTGAAAGCATAATTAAAAAACTGGATGAGCTTCTTGAAGCTGAAAACAAGCTTCCTCTGGAGGGAGTGGATGAAGATGAAGTCGGTCAGAAACAGAATCTGATGAATCGAATTGAGGACGTTTTAAGTGCGGTAGTTAGTGAGATTAAAAGTGAGTCCTCGAAAGAAAACTTGAATACCTTTGCGAATAAGCTTAATCATGGAGCCAATGCACTGCCAAATTGGAACGATCGCAAAATATTTGTCTTCTCTTTTCTTTTAATAATTGACTTGATAGACGATCCAAATAGTAAAACGAAGCTCGAACAATTTATACAAAATTTCTTTTCAAACGCAGACCTTGAAAGCATTAAATTTGTTTTCGGAAATAAGAGGCTATCCAGAAATAAAAAAACCAAACTAATTGACCGATATCCTAGTGTTTTTCAACAAAGAGCTGTAAGTCTCCAACCTATTTTTAATGAACTGTATCCAATAGCATCAAAAAAGAATAGGATAGAATGGTTAGTAGCTCTAATAAGCTCAGATCACAAGCGAGCTGTACAAAAATTGGAGGCTGAAGGATACAAAGCTGATGACAACAAACAAATCGTCCAAGCCCTCTTGCAGAAGGTTACTACCGTTGCCGTTCCGGAAAAACATGCTATATACAACACTGTCAGCAAAATGAAATGCGCAAACGATAAAACGCTTAAAAGTACTCTTGTATCACAAATCAAGTCTCTCCTAAAGACTACAGATCCCCAAGGCCAAAAAGTTGGTTACCATGCATTAGAAGGTGCTTATTCTTTTCTATCTGGTCCAAATAAACGAGATATTGCCACCGAGGTAATTGAGTGGTTGCGCAACCTGGAACCAGCCAGTGCTGGCCAAGTTCATTCGGTAGGAAGTATTTTTCTCGTTTGGAACGATTTAGCTGACACACCTAGACAAGGGGTTTATATCGACTTTATTTCTGACAAACTTATAGTCCGGGGAACAAGTTTGAATAGTGTAAAATTAGGCATTCAAACACTAATTAAAGTAAAACCAACCTATGAAAATTATAGCAAACAATATGATGATATTTTCGCTAGATTTGAAACAGAGCCTGACCAGAATATTAAAATCGTAATCAACGGCGGACTCGTAAACCTAAAACCTGAAAAAACGAACAGAGAAAATAAAGCTTTCTGGACCAAAATCAAGAAATGGGATGTTGATAATGACGGAGAGTAGCGCTGAGCATTCATCCGATGGCTTTTAGCGTATATAGGCCCAGTTAGAAAGTAAACCTTCCCAAATGATTATTGATAATTGATTCTTTCGATGGCGCTATTTATGTGTTTATAAATCGCTTTTTTGGTCGTTTTTTAGTTGACTTTTTTTTGAAGTTTGTTGAACACGCAGGGGGAAATTCGTCGCTGGTCGCTCATGACCCCGCACTAATTAGACGTGAGTTCGTACTCAATTCGTGCGGGGCAAGCAAGGGGAAAATTCGTCGCTCGTCGCTCGTGACCAGTGACCCGGCAACGAAAATCCTAAATCCGAATGTCTAAATCCTAAACAAATTCAAAATCCGAATTTTCAAATGTTCAAAACAGAAATAGCTCAACGAGGAAAATTCAAGACGGCCCCCATTAGAGAGCAGAGAGAATGCCTCTAACGGGGCAAGGGGAAGTTTAGTACCGCAAATTCGCGATGGTATTTCTTAGCTGCTTTATCATACGCGCGGGCTGCTTGGATTTCGTCGTGGAAGCCGCCGAGGAAGATTCTTTTTCCGTTGACCTGGATACGGGCGCGCCATTTTTTGTGTGTTTTGCTCCAAGCAACGCCCTTGTATCTGGAGCGTGAGGGGGTTTTGGATTTTCTTCTGTGCCAGATGTTCTGAGTATGAGTGGCGGGACGGAGGTTTGCCTTTCGATTGTCGAGTCCGTTGTGATTGATGTGGTCGAGAAAGCAGCCGGGAGGAGCTTTTATGAGAAAATTGTGCATTTGGACGCCCTTTTTGGTTCGGTTTTCGCCGGAGGTGAAATCGTGTATGGCGTAAAAGGTGTGTGGTGCTTTTAGGGCGTACCATTTGTATTTTGTGAGGCGGTCGAAATCATCGGGGTCAACGATTGCGAATTTGCCCTGAGTGAGAGGAATTCGTCGGAAGGTGTAGCCGTAGCGGATGCGGCGATATAAAAGGACCAGGCGAACTAAGGGGCGGTCAAGCCAATCTGGAATGTTTATGCGATGCTCCAACGAAGCCCCCTAAGTCGTGGTTCGTGCCTCGTGGCTCGTGACTCGTGCGTTGTGGGCTATGCGCGAGCCCTCCATAAATGGGTGAACTTGCGCATTTGCGCTGAAAATTCTGAAGATTTTCGGGGGGTAAGCTGACCTAAGTGCTCCTGCAGAAGGAGGTAAAAAAAATTTTGAGATTTGGGATTTTTGTATGTAAGTGCATGCGGATTTGAGCGGTTTTTGGAATAGGTCCTCCCGCACTAATTAGACGTGAGTTCGTACTCAATTCGTGCGGGGCGAGCAAGGGAGTATTACGTCGCCGTTCCGGCGACGGCTAAACAGAGAACTCACATAATGAACGGCGGGGTCAAAGATTTTTGGGATTGGGTTTAAAAAAAGCCGAAAAAAAACCCCCAAGATAAACTTGAGGGTTAAGCATAATCGTTAGTCAATTGCTACCAGCCGTCATTGTCATCCTCCTGCTGCTGGTGCTGCTCTCTTGGGTGGGCGTTTTCGTAAACTTCTTTCAACCTGCCCGTGGTAAGATGGGTGTAAACCTGCGTGGTTGACAGTGACTGATGGCCGAGCAGTTCCTGAACGCTTCTTAAATCCGCACCGTTGTTGAGCATATGGGTGGCGAAGCTGTGTCGCAGGGTGTGTGGGCTGATTGCGGGGTCCAGGCCGGCCATTTTGAGATACTTGTCCATTTTGCGCCGTACGCTGCGAGTACTGAGACGCCCACCGTGCTTGTTCACAAACAAAACTTTCGAGTCAAAATTACTGTTGCTCTGGGCTCTTTTATTTCTGAACTCCATATAGTGCTGAATAACCTGCAAAGCAGATGAACTGATGGGTGCAATTCTTTCCTTTTTACCTTTGCCCCTGACACGCACGACCTCGCCGAGGAAGTCTATATCTTCCATATTGAGCGCTACAAGCTCACTGACCCTTATACCAGTGCTGTAGAGCGTTTCGAGAATAGCTCTGTCCCTGGCGCCGAGCCAGTTATTCATCGGCGGGGTCTCGAGTAAGGTCTTTACTTCCTCGTATTCAAGGAACCTGGGGAGCTTTTTCTCCTGCTTCGGTGTTCTGACCGCCATAAGTGGATTGGAGCTTATCCTGTTTTTCCTGACAAGGAACTTGTAAAAGCTCCGCAACGTGCCAAGTTTGCGGGCTATGGTCGCTTTGGAATATTGCTTTTCATTCAAAAAAGCCAAATACGCTCTAACAGTATTGGCATCCACTGCGAGAAGCAATTGGTCAACATTGGTCTCGGTCTGCGTCGCCACGGCTGTAGCCGACACACTTTCAGTATGAGCCAACGAAATGGCCTTACCAGACATTGAGCTGTCCTCGGAGCGTCCAATTAGAAACCCCCTAAACTGGACGAGGTCCGCACCATAACACTTAGCCGTATGTTCAGAGAAACGCTTTTCAAACCTTAAGTAACTTAGAAAATCCTGGACAATAATGCTATCTTCCATAATTCACCTACCTGATTTAATCCAGCGTACAGGTATATAGCAGTTAGTTTTTCCGTTCACTATACGCTATAACCGTCCGCTGCTTTCTAATTTGCCTGCACTTTTGCATCCGTACCTTTTTGCAGTATTTCGTCCGCCTGGCCAATGAGCGATTGGGTCAGTTTGAAGCTGAGTACCGCTGCATCAAACCAATCAAAATCCGTCCGGTGGTTCTTTACCTGTTCAACCAGAGCATCGAGAAGTTTATCTTCACAGCCGCTATCATAACGAAATATAAACTTCTGCGTTCCTTTGTTTAAGACCAGTTGTCGCTTCGCTCTTTGCATCATTACAAACAGTTTTAACCGGAAAAACAAATCGGCTCAAAATTCGCCAGGCACCTTGTATAAACAGCTACATTCTTTATCGGTCTAAAAACAATTTACTTAAGACGAAATTTCGATTTTTCCTACAAAGCGTGATAAAATCAATGCTTTGGAAATCGACACAACCTTTTTATCGGCCAATAAGACTTACATCTTTACAAACTGAAGGTGAATGTTAGCAAATTACGGGCAAATTTACACAAATTTATTGTGCTGTCTCGATATGTCAAGATTCGCCTCTAATTTGCTTTGAAGAAGGTGGTTCCGTCCTTCTGCTCCGAATCAATGATGCCCTGCCGTTGGAAATGACCAATATACTTCAACACCTCGTTACGGTGGAGCCCTAATCCTGAGCATATATCATTCAGCGAGCAAGGCCTGCGTTTCAGCATTGATAACACATCTTCTGCTTTGGTTTCGGGCTCCTCAACGCGCTCGTCCCGGCTGCTGAGTGAAAAATCAGTCACGACCTCACAGTTTTCGCCCAGCTTGGCAGCTATAGTGCGCAACTTTTCGTCATCCACTCTTTTTACGTCGGCTTCTGCCGTGGGTCGCACGGCCGTATTGAGCTGGACCTTGTCGGGCCCAACACGCTTTATTATTCTATTGATTTTGTCAATCTGGTCGGCATCGGTATTCAGGCCCTCCACTAAAAAAACCTCAAGCCATATCCGGCCTGTAAACTCCTTTCTAAATGCGTATAAGCCCGAAACCAGCTTTTCAATACTAATATCCCTATGGGGGCGATTTATTTTCCGGAAAGTCTCTTCGTCCCCGGCATCCAAAGAAGGCACTACCAGGTCAGCTTTTGCACAATCCGCCCGCACATCCTGTCTGTACAGCAAAGTGCCATTGGTTAATATAGCTACAGGAATGTCAGTAATTTTTTTTATGCCGTCTATAAGTTCGCCAAACCGTGAATTCAGGGTCGGCTCGCCGGAGCCGCTAAGGGTAATAAAATCAGCTTGCAGTGGTTCATTTAATCTATCTTTCAACTCGGCCAGAACCGCTTCTATCGGGACGTACTCTTTGCGTTCGACGGTCTTATTAGTAGTTCTGCCAAGCTGGCAATAGAGACAATCGAGGGAGCATACCTTGAACGGCACAATATCAACGCCAAGACTTAGCCCCAGCCTCCGTGAAGGCACAGGCCCAAATAAATATTTTCTTTCTTCAACCATTATTTTATTGCGTTAGTTTTTTACGCAGCAATCAACAGGGATGAGGCACAACAAATTTACCCCAAAGCCCTGATAATCCTTGTTCTTATCCCTGCCGGCCTGGCATCTTCCGGGACAATGCAATTGACAGCGTCGGGAATGACTTTAATTCGCATGGGCAAGGCCGGCCCCGGGTCGCCGTCTATCTCGGTCTTCATATCAGCTACTTGCGAACTTACAGTGATGTCTTTGCCCTGGCGATAAATAACATCAGCACTGTAGGCGTGTTGTTTCAAAACGGTCACCAGTGAATGCTTTAGCAGATGCAGTCGAGAGGCGCATTTATAAATACAGACATCCAACAATCCGTCGCCAAAATCGGCGTGGTGCAATATCTGGAGGCCCATAGCATATCTCGATACATTCCCGACAAAAACAAGTCCGGGGCCTTCGAAGACCTCTTCGCCATCGATTTCCACCTTTATCGCATCGTATTTGTAATCCCAGAATGTTCGCCAGAGGGGCCAGAAATAATCAAAGTAATCTATGTGCCCCTTGCGCTGTTCACTGACGCGTTTTATAACCTGCCCGTCAAACCCAAAACCGGCTATGCAAGTAAAACACCTGCCATTTGCACTTCCGAGGTCCAAAGGCCGGATGTAACCGGCATCGAAGGTTCTTATTGTTGTTTTTAATCTTTCATCGAACCCCAATTCACTCGCCAGCAAATTCTCCGTCCCACAGGGCACTATCAGCAAGGGTTTATCACTGCCCTCCAGACCGTGTGCAACCTCTCTGACAGTGCCGTCTCCGCCGACGACAACAACCATCGCGCAGTCATAGTCAACCGCGGCCTCAGTAGCTAATTCGCAGGCATCTTCCAAAGAGGCGGTTAGACTGACCCTGACCTCAAAACCTTTTTTGGCAAGATATTCCTCAAACTGGCGCCCTACTATTTTACTGCTGGTCGCCCCTGCCTTAGGGTTTACAATATAGGCAATATAACCATCATCCGGCTTCATAATTCGTATCTCGTATCTCGTGAAGCGTATTTCGTATCGAGCATCCGGTACCTAAAATCAGACTACCAACTACGAACTACGTCGGGTGGCAGCCCCAAAGCCGAAGGCTTTGGGGCTGGCTCAAATCGCTCATAATTCGTATCTCGTGGTTCGATTTACGATTCACGAAACAATATTCACATCTCTTGCTGACGGAGTTTTTTGGTCATTAAAGCTGCGTAACTGTCTGTGATGTGCAGCAAATCAGACAACCCTAAATTCTTTTGCACTTCAGCGATTCTATCTTCATCGGGTCCTTCTATTTCCACAAAGGAGCCCAACAACGGCAATTCGTCAAGAGCAACTTCGCACTGCCTAAGGCGCCAAACTCGACGTTTTTTCTCAACCACCAGTGCCCTTTCATATCCCAATTCCGAAAAGAGTTTCCGGGCCGAATCGGCATCTTTGATTTCGAGTTCTATCTCCTGCCTTTTTTTGAAGCGGTCTTTTTCTTTAGCACCCTTATAAGTTAAAAACATTTTCTTATTTTGGCCCATTTGCTGTCGGCGCAGCCGCAGGCATCTATCGCTTTTTTTCAATGTATTGCTGGCATCATCAAAATAACTGTCTTTCTGCAGTTGCTCTTCTAAAAATTCAGCCCCGAGCCGGACTAACTTACTCTCTATTTCCTGCAGCGAATCAACCTTTAGCTTTGCTTCAATTTCCGTGCCCATTGGTCATCTAACGGATATAATTAGGTGATTATGCTTACAATTCTCGGCTTAACAACAATAATTTTCTTTGCCTGTTTACCGGCCATAGCGGCAATTACCTTTTCGCAATCCAGTGTTTTTTGTTTTATCTGCTCCTCGTCAGCGTCGGCGGCAATATCTATTCTGTCCTTTATCCTGCCGTTGACCTGGACGGCCAATTCGATTTCTTTTTCCTTGATAAGCTCTTCGTCATATTTAGGCCAGGGCTCATAAGCAAGGCCGTCGTTATGGCCCAGCTTTTGCCAAAGCTCTTCGGCAATATGAGGTGCGAAGGGTGCGAGAATCAGAATGAATTTCTCCACGGCCGATTTCGGTCTGACCGGCTGTTTGCTGAGATGATTTATGAAAATCATCATTGCACTTATTGCGGTGTTAAAGCCGAAATTTTCGATGTCATCACCGACTTTTTTAATTGTCTGATTGAGCAGACGCAGCGTGGGCTCATCGGCATCCGCATCTTTTACCTCTTCACAGAGCCGGCCGGTATCGGCATCAACAATCATTCGCCAAACCTTCTGCAGGAACCGATGTACGCCTTCAACGCCCTGCATACTCCAGGGTTTGATTGACTCCAACGGCCCCATAAACATTTCATAAAGCCGCATCGAATCGGCGCCATAACCGGCGACAACCCTGTCCGGATTGATTACGTTGCCGCGGGACTTGCTCATCTTCTGGCCGTCCTCGCCGAGAATCATTCCCTGATTGACAAGCTTTTTGAACGGCTCTTTGGTGCTGA
>CAZQYB010000094.1:0-10737 GCA_964597535.1 uncultured Pirellulales bacterium
TCGAGTTACTACTGTCGCTGTTTTTTTCCGATGTTCTTCTTCCTGTCCGAATCAAAGCCCTTGATGAGGTCGTCCAGTATCAGCGTCAGTGTCTTACTGCCATGGTTGTTGAGATGATCCATATCGTCGAAGTCTGTACCTGCAATTTTATGTCTGCCCTTATTGTTCACGTCCACGAAATAGAAATTGGGATACTTTTTCTCGAAGGCCCTCATTTTCGCCACGAGTTCATCGTAAGCCTCGCGAGTAGTCCCGTCGTCATCGGCGCAAGGCTGTCCCGCAGAGACCGGATGTATCGGCGGGGTGAACGCAAGCAGCTTGACATTTCGCTTTTCGAGTATGCCTATCATCGCTTCAAAGGCGTTAACTCGTTTTGCGTCGAACTCGTATCGTCCCTTGCGGAGCCTTTTCCGTGCATCTGCCTTGTCATCTTCGTCCTCGAAATCGTCGTTGCCGACCTTGTCCTCAACCTCATATCCCAACAGTGTGCCGCTGCCGCCTTTTATCGCGCTTCTCGGCACCAGTTCGGTTACTTTCTGTTTCCACACGCCCCAGCCCATCTTGTCGGTGCGGTAAGCGCTACCTCCGCCTCCCCCGCCCCAGTTGTCATAATACTTATTAAAGATACGTGGTGACGTGCCGTAAACCACCCACTCAAGATTAGGAGCATTATGAAGATAATCCTCGATGATCGTCTTGCAGCGACCCAATCCAGCCCCCGAAGTGCTGAAGTTCAGCGCCATCGGGAATTTTCTGCTTTCCTCGCCGAGAAAATACCACGGATTAATCCCCGCCTGTCCCCTTGAATCGCCAAAACCCGCAACCTTCAACTGATGTCGCAACTTGACCAGTACTTCTCTGTTATGGCCCAATGGGCCCTGGTCCTTAATGTTATTGCGGTCGATAGGTTTGACGTTTTTGTTGATAATCGTTCCGTCGGCGGCGATTCGCAGGCTAATCTCGGTTTTTTCCGTATCAGCCTCTATCTGGTAATTCAGTTTTTCTCTGGGAGCGACCCTCTTTCTGATCCTGAAGAAAACGACGTCCCCAACCGCTTTGCTTACCGCCTCGGCAATCGGCCCGGGCATGTCTTCGGCTCTAAGCTGTCCGTCAAATTTGATTAGCGAACCGTCCTGGGCAACGACAAACTCGGTTCGCCTGCCGTCGGTGCTTTCGGCCTCAACCTCATAAACAACCTTGCCGTCATCGTTATCACGGTCGATGTCGTCGATTTCAAAACCTTTCGTTTCCCGCTCTATGGTAGCCCGAACTGCCTGCGGCACACCGGAGAACTCATCGTCCTCTCCGCTGCCAACACCACATAGAACCAATACTGCGACAATCACTGCAAATCGAAAACTCTCAAAGCCTCTGCACATAATGGACACTTTCATTGAAACCAATGCAAAATCGTTAGACTCAGACTATACTATACTATAAGACGTACCGCCTTGCCGATATTATGCAAACTTGTCCCAAATTTCAAAAAAGCACATTAATGCGTGAAATTGCTGAAAAACTTGAATTCATGAAGGCAGAGTAGTCAAGGTCTGTACAAAAACAGGAATTATAAGCAGTCCGGAGTCCAAAAATTTGGGTTTTCGTATCACATAGATTATTGTACAATTATTGGACTCGAACGGATAAAATTATGCTTCCTAAGAGTGTAAATGGGAAATCCCACGTTCATATAATGAACCGTCGATTTGCAATAAGTGCATACGAATAGAGATAAACGGAATTCTTGCCAAGGGCCAGAAACTTAAAATGAAGATAAATCATATAGCATTTTTGTCGACTGTTCTGACGGCCGCTGCGGTTCTTGGGGTGGCTTCGTGCAGTAATGACGCCGTAAAACACGGGGACAGACAAGCTCAGGGAGTCTCAGATATTCAGCAAGCCCCCTGGCCCGAGTACGAGCAGGTGCGCAAAATCGAGTACCTCAGCAGTGGTGACAATACGCTGCAGCCTGCCCTGTTTTATGCGCCCAAGACTAATGAGGCTGCGCCTTTGCTGGTAGCGCTTCACTCGTGGTCGGGCAATTATCGCCAGGGCCTGAGTAAGCCTTACGCTGATTGGTGCATCAAAAAGGGCTGGGTCTTTATTCACCCGCATTTTCGAGGTCGTAACAATAAGCCCGAGGCCTGCGGCTCGGAACTGGTAGTCGCTGACATTCTTACGGCGGTAGAATATGCGAAACAAAATGCTAATATCGACCCGAACAGGATATACCTGGCAGGCGGTTCCGGAGGTGGATATACGGCTTTGCTGGTAGCCGGGCGGGCGCCCGAGATTTGGGCGGGCGTATCGGCATGGCTTGCGATTACTGTGTTGGAAGACTGGTATTACGAATGCAAGCAGTTGGGCTGTGAAGAGCACGCCAGTGACATCGTCAAATCCTGCGGCGGACTGCCGGGACAAAGCCCCGAAATCGACGCCCAATACGTAAAGAGGTCTCCGGTCACACACCTGAAGAACGCCGTAAACGTCCCCCTCGATATTAACGCAGGCATACACGACGGTCATGACAGCGGCGGAGTACCCATAAGCCACTCGTTCAAGGCTTTCAATGTCTTAGCCTATCAAGACGACAAGGTGAGCGACAAAGACATAAAATACTTTGTCGAGAAATCCGAAGTCCCCGCCCACCTGAGGCAGAAGATTAGCGACCCAATATACGGTCTGAAAAAACCGCTGTTCAGAAGAGTCTCAGGCAACACAAGACTAACAATTTTCGATGGCGGCCACCGGCTTGTCTACGAAGCAGCCCTGACATGGCTCTCAAAGCAGAAAAAGCAAACGCCGCCAAACACCAAATAGGCGAGGATCACTGTCAGGCAAAGTGTTGGCTATATAGCAGAGGACCAGCGAATGTTCGGCTGGATGCGGATCAAACAGATTGTCAATTGGATCTAATAATTGTGTTTCTTCGGAATCATATTCTTTTAAGCCACAACCGGCAGATAAACAATACAACCGGAGTACAACCGAAAGACCAACTAGCACGCAAAATCGCGGTGCGTGCCGGCATAAATATGCAGTCTCTAGCCGTACCCAATGGGCACCGGCTTGCGCCGGCGCCGAGAACTTTGAGAAACTCGCGGCGGCTTACTCCGCTTCCGCAACTGCAGTTGCAGCCACAGGATAGCTCGCTTGGGCTTTTCGTCTTTGATTTCATTGAGGACCTCCTGCTTAGTCTATCTTCTTCGCCATTCTTGCTATCCTTATTCCATCGGGCTCCAAATATTCTACAAATAGGATTTCCCCCTACGACCAAGCTGCAATACTAAGAAATAATACACTGAGCGTCAATGCCTTATAATTTCTATCTCGATGCCTATCGTTTTTCTTGGAAGTTCGTAGCACAACTGCCGTGACACAAAGGCGGTTTGACAGACATTGCCGAATATGCTTTCAAACCCTCAACCTGAACAGAAAATCTGGCTCCTTCTTTATCAATGATGATGCATTGACTGGCTTGATCGTAGCTCCATGAACCAGCCCCCTTGATCCTTTCTGGCCTGCTAAAACTCTTTATGCGAAACCGATACGAAACTGATTTCCCGCCGTCTACCGTTAAAGTGCCTGATTGTTCATCCATGCTCAATTTGATATCGTCATAGTGAATTCCAGTTCCACGGGGACGATGGTAGAGATAGGAAGAACGTTTATGGGGATAGATGAGAATAGTCTCTTTATCAGCGGATGAATGGTTCCCGTGACCTGTGACATCACTGCAGACATGCATGGGAATAATAGCTCCTGCCCTGAGAAATAAGGGTGTACGGCTGATAGGCACCTGGAGGTCCATCTCGGATTGCGGCGCTAAGAGTTTGTCCTCGTTCCAATAATCCACCCAGTGCCCTGTTTTGGGTAGGACCACGTGCTTTTTGCTCTCGGAGAAGACCACGGGAGAGGCGAATATCTGGTCGCCAAGCAGGTGATGGGCTTTGTCGCTGTCCGGTGATTTGACGATGGAGCCGCCCTTTAGGTGCGCATCCACGGAGCAGCTGAAGAGATAGGGAACTAGCTCGCTGTGAAGAACAGCGTAGTAGCGGTAAATGTTTACCGTCTCTTCATCATGAAACCACGGAAGATGATTGCTCAATCCCCCATTGCTCCCACCGTTATTCATTACAGGCATCAAGGCGCCAAACTGTGCATACCGGATCAAAGATTCCTTCGTGGGTTTGGCTCCCAAAAAGCCGCCAACTTCAACACAAATGGTGCTGTAGCCGGCCTGTGCTGCTGTGTAGAGCCTGTGCATCTGGCTGCGAAGGCCTCCCCAGTCCCCCGAGTAGTCCCCGCCCCATATCACGGTGCCCTTGTTTATGCTGGCCGAAAACGGACGCGCAAGAATGAGGCTCTCGGGGTTTAGCTTTTTCGACTGGTCTGCTACAGCGGCATAGTAATACGGTTTGAATTCGGCCTTCTTGATGGCTCCGATGGATGTCGCTTGGAGGGGGTCTTCAAGATACTGTTCCGCCTCGTCCACTTTCCATCCATCAACGCCCATCTTCATAAGTTTATTCATTTGCGTTCCAAACCAGTCGCACGCTTTTTTGTTGGTGAAATCAATGTGTACACCCTTTCCTTTCCACCAATGGAACTCCTTCCCTTCGTTAACCACCCATCCTTTCCGGATGACATCATCATAGGCGAATGGTTTATCCTGGGGAGTATCCTTCGAGGATCTGTTCATAGCACCGGTAATCCACATGACCACCCGAACCCCATGGTGGTGCAGTTCATCGATCATTTTCTGTGGTTGAGGATAGCGCTCTTTATCCCAATCAAAACTGTTGTATGCCGTCTCCCAGGGACTGTCGATGATTATGGTTCCCACGGGAATACCCTTATCACGATAGCCTTTAACCAGGTTCAGGGCTGCTTCCTGGGTATTCTTGTTGTCTTCCCATACCCATGGTTCGAATGCCCATCGTGGACATATTGGAGGAGGACCGGTGAAAAGCCCCTTGGGCTCTTGCTGGTTCGTTGACGGCGTTGCAGCGGACCCGTGGCTGCAAGCGATAATGGTGAATATCATACAAAAGATGGCACGTGCTACGAGTTGTCTAGTTTTCATTACACTGATTCCTTTGTGCTCAATAAATATTATATCTGACACTTCCAATTTCGGCGCTTAAAAAACACAATGTTCCTCATACGATCTCAAATTCTGTCCAGGATTTCCCATATACACTGGGATTTTCCACGGTGACGTCGTGTGGTTTGTCTGCAACGGCAAATGCCTTGTCCAGTGAGCATATTTTGAGCACTATACCGGCTGCAATCCTGAAACTGTCCGGTTAATATACCAATCAAAGACCGCAGTGTAGCCGTGCCCTTAAGTCATTCGGAACAGCTTGTTCTTTCTTCAAAGTTTCTGGCCAGCCAACTCGTCGAGCGGGCCGTCTTTCTCGCTGTAGGGGCGAATCTGGAAAGTGAAACTGCACGGGACCGGCTTTAAGACATATTTACCCAATGGTATCGTGCCGCAGCTTGCGTTTCCAAGGCCCATGTGGGCGTAATCAATATCCAGCACAATCCTGTCTTGAGGTTTAAGCTCATTGATGTGTTTGGCCCGGTCCAACTCCTGCTCGGTAAAAGGCAGAGCACTGACACTATATGGCTGTTCGCATACCACGATAAGACCCTCACCATCGCTGTCGGTAAGCGCTGCGTATCTGACCTGCGTCTTATTGCCGGTCTCCTGCGGCACAACATAGGGAAAATATTGCTCACTGACCTTTCCTCGGTAAAGGCCTATATCACAAGATTCGGCTCGGTCAACATAGCTTTCGTGAGGCCCCGCTCCGTACCAATGAAACATGTCGAAACTTCCGCCGATTCCGGCGGTAATCCCGACTTTGGGCAGAATGTCTATCTGCCCGTAGGGCATAACAGCGTTTGCCACCTTGATAGTTCCATCCGGCAATATCGTGTACTTGCAGGTATGAATAAAGCCGACCCCTTCTTTGGCCCGGCAGTCTATTGTAGTCAAAAGCTCGGCACGCTTTTGGCCCTGTTCGATGAGTCTGAATTCATCGAGGCGGTAGTCAAGCTCATCCAGGCCGGCCTTTCGCACCCTGCCTGCAAACCACCTGTCATTGCTGGTTGGTGCTCGGTAAACATTCAAAACAGGTCCGCATTGAGGTGTGTCGGTGGCCAGTATCTGCTTGGAGAAATAACGAAGCGAGTTCATATAGCCTGACGACTTGCTGAAAGAAGCCTCAAATACCTCGGAACGAAAAGTAATCTCATCGTCATTCTGCGAGACAGCCAGTTTCAGAGAACCATCCACCGCTGCTGGCGCGGCTTTGGGTACCTCGAAGGGCATCTTAAATTGCTGCCAGGCAATCTCATGACCTTTCTTGGCCCAGAGCGTATCGGTTTTGAGATTTAAGCTTACCCGCAGCCAGTACTCGGCACCAGCCCTTAACTGCGGCTCACGAAAGGGAATCTTTACCGGCCTGCTTTGTTGAGGCCCAATATCGAGCTTTTCGATCCGGCCGGACTGCAGAGTTTCACAGCTGTCGCCCAAGGTCCAGCAAAGCTCAAAATCAGAAAGATTGCGGAAGAAAAACTCATTTTCTATCCTGATTTCACCCGCCAACAAATGCGCAGCTTCGAAAAGGACATCTTGCTGTACCTTCTTTACCTCGAGAAGCTTAGGCGGGACTCGGCGGTCCGGCAGTACAAGTCCGTTGCAGCAGAAGTCACCGCTATTGGGTATATCGCCGAAGTCACCACCATACGCCCAGTACAATTTGCCCTGCTCGTCTTTCCTGGCAAGGCCCTGATCGACCCAGTCCCAGATAAATCCGCCCTGGCAATTACGATATTTCCTGAAGGCCTGCCAATACTCTTTCAGGTTGCCCACCGCGTTGCCCATTGCATGGGCATACTCGCTGAGTATAAGCGGCTCCGGGTTGCTTCGTACTGATTCCAGAAATTGTCGCTTCGTCTCCTCGTTCCAGGAAGGCAGCGGCGACGGTCCGCCGCTCCTGCCGTATTCAATCACATCTTGCACACCCCAGTACATAGGGCAGAAAATGTGTGTATAAGGCTCGACTTTTTCTTTTTCGTATTGAACCAGGCGAGTCGGATCGCGTTTGTTTATCCATGTCCCGATGACCTCAAAGTTCAATCCTCTGCCTGCCTCATTGCCGAGCGACCATATAATTATTGAGGGGTGGTTTTTGTCCCGTTCAACCATTCGCCTTGCCCGTGCCAGGTGCGTCTTTGTCCATTCGGGCAACCTGGCCGGCGACCGAGCACCATAACCGAGCCCGCCCGATTCAATATTGGCCTCGTCCACCACATAAATGCCGTATTCATCACAAAGCCAATACCACAGAGGCGCATTTGGATAGTGGCTGGTGCGGACCGCGTTGATATTGTGACGCTTCATAAGCGTAATATCTTTTATCATTGATTCGCGTGTCACGTAATGCCCGGTGTAAGGGTCGTGCTCGTGACGATTCACGCCCTTTATATATATCGGCTTTCCATTCACCTGTAAAAGTCCGTTGCGCAGCTCGACCTTGCGAAAGCCCACCCTGGTTGACAACGTCTCGACGATGTGACCTGCCGGATTCTCCAGCGCCAGCACAAGCGTGTAAAGACAGGGCTGCTCCGCTGACCACTTATCAGGATTTTTTATTTCCACCGAGAGATACTCATCCGCTTTTCCCTGGGGCGATACCGTGACCGGGCCTTTATGGCTCTGCAGGCTCGCAATCTCATTTCCCACATCATCAAAGAGAATCGCCCGTAAGACAGGCTTTGCCGTTTTGGATTCACTGTAGTTTATTAGCTCTGCGTTTATGGTAAGGATCGCATCTCGGTAGTTTTCATCCAGGTCTGTATTGACGACGAAATCGCGGATGTGGACCCTGGGCATTGCGAAAAGATAAACATCGCGGTATATCCCACTGAGTCGCCAGAAGTCCTGGTCTTCCATGTACGAGCCGTCGCACCAGCGGAAAACCTGCACCGCCACGGTATTACGGCCCGGACGGAGGTGTTTGGTTATATTAAATTCGGCCGGTGTCCTGCTTCCCTGGGCGTACCCGACCTCCCGCCCATTAACCCAGATATAGAACGCCGAATCCACTCCATCGAAATGTATAAACACTTCTCTATCTGCCCACCCATTCGGCAGCACAAAGTCCCTGCGGTAGGAACCGACCGGGTTTCTGTTTTCATAATTGGTGAAATTCTCCGGCGGCGTACTGGTTACCCTTGGCGGGTCCGGCTGGAAAGGATACGGAACATTGGTATAAATGGGCGTGCCGTAGCCTTGCAGTTGCCAGTTGGAGGGCACGGTGATTTTATCCCAGCCGCTGACATCATACTCGGCCTTGAAGAACTCGACGGGCCTTTCCTCGGGCCTGCCGACCCACTTGAACTTCCAGGTGCCGTTGAGGTTCATAAACCATGGAGATTCCTGCGGCCGTCCTTTCTTTGCCGAGCTTATGTCCGAATAAGGCATCAATGTACAATGTGCCCCTTCCCTGTTTCTGCCGATAACGGCGGGATCTTCCCAGTCAACGCCCCCCGCTGACGAGCAGAAGCACAAGAGGATCAAGGCCACTATTACCTGGGATTTCCTATTTACACTCATACAAAACATAATTTCTCCATTCAGGTTCAATGCTTTTACAAAAATCTACATGAACCGTCAAGGTTTTCCTTTTCAGCAGCAGTTCTGTTCCAAATTTGCACAACAACAGAGATTTTTATGCCCCGGACTTCTTTCGGTTCCTGCTTTAGTGCAGACCTTATCAGGCATTGGTGCGCCTATCGACTCAAGTTTAAGCTATGGTCTTCTAACGTCACATTTGGTATTCTATTAGAAATAAGGCTCAGCGGCGTAGCTGAGCAAGGATATACAATGTTATATGGGGTTATATGGGAAATCCCCTCATTACTATGGGAGGCATTATGAAAGAAAGTATTTTGAATAAGATGAAAATTATCACGCCTCTACTGTTTAGCTTTATGCTTGTTAATAGTCTGATGGCCGACAATAAGAATACACCGGCCAATACTGATGAGGGATTCGTCTGGAAATCAGATATTCCCGAGGATTGTCCATTCGACCGATCGCCAAGTCTGACAGGCATACGGTTCACTGGCCGTCACAGCGACTATATCTGTGGGGACACCTGGTATCCGTCGTGGGCATCTGATGGTAATCTGTACTCACCGTGGACCGACGGAAAAACCGATGGAATAGGGTGCAGTTCCGGGGGCGGGAAGGATGCTCGCACAGGTCACGCCGTAATGATAGGTGACGATCCTCTCAATTTGACCATCAAGAACACTTCTCCGCCAAAGCAGGCCAGTGCTCTACCTTACAAGGGGCGCTACCCCGCCGGTTCGCTGGTCCACAATGGTATCTGGTACTATGCCACCTACTGCCTTGGACCCGCGGGCAGTTACAACCATAGGGGATTCAGATGGAACTGGCCAAATCTGGGGCCGATGCCGGGATTCCAGATTTCGCAAGATTTCGGAAAGACGTGGACGCCTTCGCCACACTCGCCCGATAAGCCATTGTTCGGCGAACCAAAGAAGCACCTGGGCCCGGTCAAGATGGGAGCGCCGCACTTCATTGATTTCGGCAAGAACATGCAGCACTCGCCGGATGGTAAGGCGTATATGTTAGGCATGGGAGCCGTCAAGAACGATCCCAAGCCACGACCATGCCTGAAATTGGGACAGCCCGGAGAGCCGTTTGAAACACAGTCATGCACGGAGGACTTCGCGCATGCCAACCTGAGTTGGATTTCCGCTGACCAGATTTATCTTGCCCGTGTGACACCGTCGCCGGAAACGATTAACGACATCAAGGCCTGGGAGTTTTTTGCCGGTCGTGACAAAAACTCAAATCCGGCATGGACGAACGATTTTGAGAAAATTAAACCACTGATCGAGTGGAACAATAACATGGGATGTGTCACCGCAACATATGTTCCGGCGTTGAGGAAGTATCTGATGTGTGTTACCGATGGCTGGCCGACTGTGGCGAAGATGAACTCTTATATTCTGGAGGCCGACACGCTGACCGGTCCATGGCGTATGGTGACCTATATGAAGGACTTTGGTGAGCAGGGTTATTTTCTGAATTTTCCAAGTAAGTTTATCAGCAGTAATGGCCGGACGCTATGGTTGTGCTATTCTGCAAACTTTAGCTCCGGCTGGAATGGCATGAAGCTTGAATTTAACCCGCCCGGCGGACGGTATGGATTGTGTCTGCATGAGGTCAAACTGCTGGATGCAGAGAAGCCCTAAAAATCGGTGGCAGGCATGTTAAGTAAGACAAAACTTCACAAGTTAAATAGAAGTATTGTATGGAGAACGTAAAAAGAAGTGTAATTTTATTCATTGCCTCGTTGTTATGCGCCCGAAGTGTGTTTGCGGATTAAAATACCCGTGAACGGTCATAGCATTTCAAATGACGCCTAAAAGAACCTTGACTATTCGGATACGGACTTTCCCTGATTCTATTAGAAAAGAGGCTCAGCGATGTAGCTGAGCAAGGATCTACAAAGGTTAAATTGGAAATCCCCTCTCATTCTATGGGAGGCATTATGAAAGAAAGTTTTGAATAAGATGAAAATTCTACAGGCAGCTTTTGTTGTGGTTTTTGCTTCTGCCGCACTTTGTCAGCCGCCCTTGGTTTCGGCGGCCGAGAAGAAAGAACCTGTAATCATCGGTCACGACAAG
>CAZQYB010000095.1:0-10494 GCA_964597535.1 uncultured Pirellulales bacterium
TATTGAGCGCATCTACAGCTAAGTGAAATCCCCCGATTCCCTTTATGGCAACGACTTTGCCATCCAAAAGCAAGCTCGCTGTCTCGGCAATCACTTTGTCGGTTTGTGCTTCTATTGTTTCGCCTTTGTTGTCCGTCAATGAAATTTTCGGCCCGCACACACCGCACGCAACGGGCTGGGCGTGGAAACGCCGGTCGGTTACATCA
This sequence comes from uncultured Pirellulales bacterium, assembly GCA_964597535.1. Lineage (GTDB taxonomy): Bacteria > Planctomycetota > Phycisphaerae > Sedimentisphaerales > Anaerobacaceae > CAZQYB01. The sequence goes on from CAZQYB010000095.1 coordinate 207, forward strand.
CCGTATTGAGCGGCGCATTTATCGCACATTGCAAAAACCGACATAGTAGTATTGGGTCTGTCGTAGGGAATGTTTTTGACTATCGAATACCTCGGTCCGCAATTTGTGCAATTTATGAACGGATAGCCGAACCGGAAATCGCGTTTATCGGCCATTTCGGCAAGGCAGTCCCGGCAGGTGGCAATATCAGCCGTTACCTGCGAAAGAGCCGTGCCCTGCGAGTCACTGGCTTCGATGACGAATGCATCTTCGCCGTCGATTACAGCCATATCAACGGTCTGGCAGGAATTTATTTCCGCCAACGGCGGTTTGTCATCAGATTGCAGTCGCACCAGGAATTCGGCTATTTTTTCCTCTTCGCCCTGTAATTCGAGCGTCACGCCCTTCGTGTCATTATAGATAAAGCCGGAGAGCCCTATTTGGCAGGCTATCCTGTACACAGCCGGACGAAAACCAACCCCCTGCACACGCCCCGTAATAAATATCCTTTGTCTCTTAATCTTCATCACAGATTTCACTACTCGTCATTCCCGCGAAAGCGGGAATCTATATTCTTTACTTCTGCCTTCTTGCTTTTCTTAATGCTTTCGATATGAACCATTGACAGAACCAAAGCCCGAAGAGGCATTATACTTTATTGGCGGGAAAAAGACAATTGCCCATTGTGCTACCCCAGGCCGCAAACAAACAACCAGCGATGCAAAATTTGTTTGCTATACCTGCCCTTTTGTACTAATATTGCTGTACTCTGGGGCCATAGCTCAGTTGGGAGAGCGCTTGCATGGCATGCCAGAGGTCGTGGGTTCGAATCCCATTGGCTCCATTTTTCCAACATCTTTGTTTTCGGTCGCTAAATCCCGGCATAATCCTTCATATAGCACATCCAGCCGTCATAATTAGCAGACACGGTGCAAAAGTCCGGTGGGGGATTGTTGTTTACGTTCCACTTGCGATGCCACTTCAACTCCCACAACTCCTTAAGCCCCACCTTCCTTGCGGAGAAATCCAAAAAAGCCATATTTATGTGCTCGATGTGTCGGTTGACACAGCATGCCCTCATTTCATCTATATCCCCAGGGTGCGAAGTATAGATTTGACCATCATACGCCGGGGGTCGGTCAGCGTGCAATGGACAATTACCAGAGACAGTGCAATCGAAAAACATCGGGGCATAAGCCACACCTTTAGTATAGGGAGTCTTCCAGAGATATTCATTTATCCTTCCCCCTTCCGTACTGTGCGTAATCCAGTAATTTATACCATAGCTGCCGATAAGCTCACCGGGGTCAACGACGCCATTGCCGTTATCGTCTTCGTGCCAGGCTCGAAACTTTCTGCCCCTGTCCTCACCATACATCGGCTTCGCCGCACTTGGGCAAAGCAGAATATCTTTTTCTATGTAATAGGGCTCCAACGGCTCTAACCAGTCCAGCCCGCCGGGAGCCAGCTCTCCGTTATCATCCATTAATATGAAACGGCTTTTGTGGTCGTCGATATACATATTCCAGATAACGCCCCATTGATGTATGTTCGACAGGCAGACCGCCGCTTTTGCCTGTTCCTTTGCCTTGCTTAGCGCCGGCACCAAAATCGAAACCAATAGCGCAATGATGGATATTACCACCAAAAGCTCTATTAATGTAAACCCCGTTCGTTTGTTCACAATGATACGCCTGCCTTTAAAAAAAGGCCTGCCTTTATTAAGAAAAGACCGACCTTTTCCGTGCAACAGTCGCTTTCCGTCATTAAACCCCAAAATAATCTTTCATATAGCACATCCAGCCGTCATAATTAGCAGTCGTGGTGCAAAAGTCCGGCGGGGGGTCGTTGTTTGGGTTCCAATCCTTATGCCACCAAATCTCCCACAACTCTTTAAGTCCAACCTTCTTGCTATGAAAATCCAAAAAAGAAATGTTCACGTGCTCCATGTGGCGGTCAATGACGGCACGCTGGAGTTCATTTGCATTTGTACCCGGCTTCCACCAAAAGCCCCTGTAATCCGGAGGCACATCGCGGTGGTATGCCTGGCAATCCTTCCAATTTCCATCTGAAAGCAGCGGCGCATAAGCTGCACTCTTTGTATAGGGAGTCCTCCAGCAGTGAAGATTGAACTCGTGAGTAGGCCCTTCATCCTTATCCCCATTCGCGACCCAGAGATTTACCGTATAGCTGCCGTTATATACGCCGCCTCCTTCGGTCCAGGCCGCATACGGGGGCTTACCGCCTTCGTCGTAAGGTTTCGTAGCCGCCGGGCACAGGAGTATATCGACATTGCCGTAGTACGGCTCTAATGCATACGGCCAGCCATTCATTGTATCCTCTTGCCCTACCGTACCGCCGCTCCCCCTGTCGGGGAAGAAGCCGCCGTGTTCATCGCAGTAAAACTTCCAGAGAAGACCAAACTGATGCTGGTTCGACAGACACATAGATGCCTGTGCCGATTTCTTTGCCTTGCTCAGTGCCGGCGTCAAAATCGAGACCAATAGCGCAATGATGGATATTACCACCAAAAGCTCTATTAACGTAAACCCCGTTAGAAACCTTTTACTTACCCCATTAGAATCCTTTATTTCTAACGGGGTAACCCCTTTTCGTTTGTTCACAAGGATACTTCCTCCTTCAAAAAAAGGCCTGCCTTTATTAAGAAAAGACCGGCCTTTTCCGTGCAATAGTCGCTTTCCGTCATTAAACCCCAAAATAATCCTTCATATGGCACATCCAGCCGTTATAAGTAGCAGTCGTGCCGCAAAAGTCCGGCGGGGGGGCATCGGTTGGGTTCCAATCCTTATGCCACCAAGTCTCCCACAGTTCTTTAAGTCCGACCTTCTTGCTATGAAAGTCCAAATAAGAAATGTTCACGTGCTCCATATGGCGGTTGACGGCGACACGCTTTATCTCGTTGTTACCCGGTTCCCACCAAAAGTCCTCGTAATCCGGAGGCGGATCGTTATGGTATATTTGGCTATCCTTCCAATTTCCATCTGAAAGCAGCGGCACATAAGCTGAGCTCTTCGTATAGGGAGTCCTCCAGCAGTGAACATTGAAATCGTGAGTAGGAGGCTCATCATCCCTCCCATTTGCAACCCAGAGATTTACACAATAGCTGCCGTGATAGTTTCCGGTTTGGTCTGTCCATGCTGCATACGGGGGCTTGCCGCCTTCGTCGTAAAGTTTCGTAGCCGCCGGGCACAGGAGTATATCGACATTGCCGTAGTACGGCCTTAATTCCTCCTGCCAGCCATTCATCCCCACCGGGGGGCTACTGTCCCCCCTGTCGGGGAAAAAGCCGCCGTTTTCATCCGTATAAAACTTCCAGAGAAGACCAAACTGATGCTGGTTCGACAGACACATAGATGCCTGTGCCGATTTCTTTGCCTTGCTCAGTGCCGGCGTCAAAATCGAGACCAATAGCGCAATGATGGATATTACCACCAAAAGCTCTATCAGCGTAAACCCCTTTCGTTTTTTCATAATGATACTCCTTCCTTTAATTTCCATTACCATACTTATCGTAATTCCGTTTTATGCTCTCAACTAAATCATAACTTCTTTAGCCGGAACCCGCTCCGGAGATTTTCCGTTACAGTATGCGTGAAAAACTCGACTACATATTCAGCCCTCCCGCAATACCAACTCATCTTGTTTTCTCCTGCAGCATTCGAGCCTGCATTTTTACCAGCTCTTCGGCACTGACCTCTCTTATACGCAAATCACCAAAGATTACCTTATATTTACCGTCGGAAACTTTCCATTGCATCAGCACCGCATTACTGTCATCCATGTCAATGCTATTGCCGTAATATGCAACCTCCTTTCCTTCCTGAACAAGCTGTTCATATCTTGACCTGACCGTCATCACATCATCCTTGCCGGTTCCGCACAAATATCTCACAAGTAGTTTGCCTTCCTGATATATATTACCGTCTGTAGAATCCCGGCTCCCAAAAAAACCCGTTAATAAAATCATCGTTATAATTATCGCCGCCGCCGCGGGTAATTTACCTATTCTTAAATCTATTATAATATTGATGGTATTCATTCCGCCCCTGTGTGTCGGAATCCTGTTCGGGATTTGGTGCTTTATATCTTCAGCAAGACCCGGGCGAACCGACTCCGTGGTCCTCTCTGCCAATTCATTCAGTAAGTTTTTCAGTCCTTCTTCTTTCATAACAGCTTACCGTTTTTCCGTTTTCCGCTTCAGCTAACCTGCTTTCTCAGGGCTTTTAACGCCCTGTTTAGCCTGCTTTTGAAAGTTCCTTTCTTTACGCCTGCCGCCTCGGCAGCTTCGGCGATAGTCAAATACTGCATATAATGTAAAACAATCGCCTGCCTGTATTTTCTCGGTAACTGCCCAACAGCATTTTTCAACCGGTCAAGCTGCTCATTATGCCCATCGGGGTCGGCTTCGCTGCTGTCCGGCACCTCAAACCCTTTAATTCCCACAGTTTCCCTGTGCCTGCGCCAGTACAGCTTTGAAACATTTCCGGCAACGCGGTACAGCCAGCTATTTAAGGCCTTGCCTTCCCTGATTTGGCCTACATGCTGCCAGGCCTGGAGGAAACTTTCCTGCGTCAAGTCCTCACTGACCTGGCAATTATGGCCAAGCCGTCTCATAAACAGATATATCCGCTCATAGTATATATCGACAAGCTCGGCTGCCGCTGCACGGTTTCCAGCCCTTAATCCGGCCGCAAGCGAGTCTCGGCGTTCCTCCAGATGCTCCTTTCTTCTGCCGACACTTCGCTCTTCGCCTATATGATGCGCAAAACCGGCCTTCTGTTCCGTTAATTTTGCCTTTTTTTTCACTATTTTTTCCCTACCTTGCCACAAGAGTAGTATACCTTAAATCTGATTTTCTTGCAATATGCAAGCCCAGAGTATAAAGTGAGCAGTTATGACAGGGCGGTTTTTATCGCCGAAATGCGCCCGTAGCTCAGTAGGATAGAGCGTCGGTTTCCTAAACCGAAGGCCGCAGGTTCGAGTCCTGCCGGGCGTATTACGCCTTAAATAGGTGCGGTATTACAGAGGATTAGCAACTACTCCCTACATCATCATACATAAGGAGTGCGCCTTAAGGGAACCAGCGCCGAAAAACCTTTTCAAAAACCCCCTGAGTTTGAGTCAACTCTTATGAGCAGCCCATTGAGTTTCCACAGTTATAACATCTGTAGCAGGTGCCGTTGCGTACTGTAATTGCGCCGCAAATATCACAGGCCGGGGCATCGTCCTGGAAATGCTCAAATTGGGCGTTAAACTGCTCTAAAGCCTTCGCTTCGGACTGCAGGGCCGCCGCGGACTCGCCAGCGGCACCGACCAAAGCGCCAATTCGATTCATCAGCCCTGTAAATCTGCCCGCCGAAGCCATTGAGGGCTGCACTGCGGCAGAAGATTCCTTCTCTTCGTGCTTAGATTTGGTTTCTATGCCGGTTTTTGCTTCGGCAATTTTGTGTGCCAGGTCTTTTGTCTTCTCGACCAACTGTTTTGCGGTTGTTACGTTTTTGCTTTCTGCTGTGCCGACGGCGGCTCTATTGGGAATGTTCTTATCGGCGTAACCGGGTATAAACTGACAGCCCAGCCAGCAGAAAATATAATCAATCAAGCTTTTTGCAAAGGGAATGTCCCTGTTCGATGTCATCCCTGAGGGCTCAAATCTGGCGTGGCGGAATTTGTCCACGAGAGTAATTAAAGGCACGCCGTACTGCAGCGCCATTGAAGTACAGGTACCTATTGCGTCCATAAGGCCACCGATGGTGCTGCCCTCCTTGGCCATAGTGATAAACAGCTCACCAGGCTGACCGTCCTCATATAGCCCCACCGTCAGGTAGCCTTCATGATTTGCGACAGAAAATTTATGGGTTATGCTTCTTCGGGTATCCGGCAGCCGACGCCTGAATGGCAGGGACGGAGCGGACATTTCGGCACTAACTTTGGCCTTGGCTCCCTTATGCTTTTGGGTCGAAACCGGCTGGAGCTTCTTGGAGCCGTCGCGGTAAATTGCCACCGCCTTTAGGCCCATTTTCCAGCCCTCCATATAGGCCCCGGCAATGTCTTCGGTCGCGCTCTCTTTGGGCATATTGATGGTTTTGCTGATAGCACCGGAAATAAACGGCTGTACGGCGGCCATCATCTTCAGGTGTGCCATATAATGAATATTCCTCTTGCCGGCACGCGGCTTAAAAGCACAGTCAAAAATCGGCAAATGGTCTAAGTTGAGCTTTTCCGCCCCTTCGATGGTTTCATTTTTATCTATATAATCGCAGATTGATTTAATATCCTCGGCGCTGTAACCAAGCCTGTCGAGGGCCATCGGAACGGTCTTGTTTACGAGCTTGAGCATTCCGCCGCCGGCCAGCAATTTGTACTTGACCAATGCAATATCCGGCTCAACGCCTGTCGTATCACAATCCATCATAAAGCCGATAGTCCCTGTTGGCGCAAGCACGGTTGCCTGAGCGTTACGAAAGCCGACTTTGGAGCCAACGTCAAAGGCCTCATTCCAGGCATCCTTGGCGGCATTACGTAAATAATCGGGACAGTGCGGTTCTGGGATATCATAAGCGTGCCTGCGGTGCATATTTATAACATTCAGCATTGCATCTTTATTTTCGGCAAATTTCTCAAAAGGTCCTTTTACTGATGCAATTTCCGCACTCGCCGCATAAGCGGTTCCGGTCATTATGGCACTGATTGCCGCCGCTATTGCCCTTGCCTGGTCAGAATCATAAGCAAGAGCCAGACTCATAACCAAGGAGCCAAGATTTGCGTAGCCGAGACCAAGCGGGCGGAATAAATGGCTGTTTACGGCAATTGATTTGTCCGGATAACTTCCGTCATCAACAAGGATTTCCTGAGCGATAATGAATATCCGAACCGCTTTTTTAAAGCTTTCAACGTCGAAGGAGCCGTCTTCCCTGCGAAACTTCATAAGATTTAGCGAAGCTAAATTACAAGCCGAATCATCGATGAACATATATTCACTGCAGGGGTTCGAAGCGTTAATCTGCCCGGAGTTTGGACAGGTGTGCCAGCAGTTGACCGTACTGTGGTACTGCACGCCCGGGTCACCGCAAATCCTTGTTCCCTCGGCAATCAAGTCCATCAGCTCGCGGGCTGAATGCTCCCCTGTTTTTTGGCCTGTTGTTACGGCATAGGTGTCCCAGGCGGCATCCTTCTCCACCGCCTGCATAAACTCATCGGTGACACGAACGGAAAGATTGGAATTCTGAAACATCACGCTGTTATAAGCTTCCGTGTTGTAATCACCATCGTATCCCGCCTCGATAAGCGCCCAGGCCTTTTTCTCTTCCTCGGTCTTGCAGGTAATGAATTCTTTAATATCGGGATGGGTAACTTTAAGCGATTGCATCTTCGCCGCCCGACGGGTCTTACCACCCGATTTAATCACCGCCGCTATCTGGTCATAAACCCTCATAAAACTCAAAGGACCGGAGGGTCTGCCTCCGCCGGAAAGTTTCTCTTTGCTGCTTCTCAGGGTTGACAGGTCGCTTCCAGTACCTGAACCGTGTTTGAACAGCATTGCTTCGCTCGTTGCCAGCCGCATTATGTCTTCCATCGAGTCCTTGACCGACTGGATAAAACAGGCTGATGCCTGCGGATATTCATAGCTGCCTTCACAGGCAACCGCTTCTCTGCGCTGCGGATCCCAATGGAAGTTGTGCTTGCTGCCGGCAATGCCATAAACATCAAGAAGCCCAACATTGAACCATACCGGCGAATTAAATGCCCCGTATTGATTCACGCACAGCCAAGTCAGCTCGTTATAGAAAACTTCGGCATCTTCGTCGGTAACGAAGTAACCACACCTTTTGCCGCGGTCGGCAATCGTTCTGCAGACGCGGTGGACAAGCTGCTTGACGGAATTTTCCCGCTGACCGCTCTCGACATCGCCGTAAAAGTATTTGCTCGCCACAACTTTTGTTGCCAGTTGGCTCCAGGAGGTCGGAACCTCTATGTTGTCCTGCTCAAAGATTGCCTCACCACTATCACTGGTGATTTTTGCTGAATGTCTCTCCCATTCAAGCTGTTCAAACGGATGCTCGCCCGGCGTCGAAAAGAAATGCTCTATACTTAAAACCGTTAACTCCGGACTATCTACAACGGTCTTCGGCTGCGATTGCTCATCTCTAAAAGGGTTTTCAGGGTTGAATTCCTGTGACATTTACGCGCCTCCATGCAAAAAACAAGACCACAATATATAGAAAAATGGTCTGGAATAACACAAGATGTAGTTGGGAAAACAAAATTAGAAGTTACTTATGATTGGAATTATTGTAAAGACAAAAATCAAAAATTTATGCAAAAATTTTCGGCCTTCGTCTTAGTCCTTGTAATCACTGAATCTATGAAGAGAAAAATTTTTTCTTACGGGCAGACTTTTTAAAGGCCTGTTGCTTCGAGCCATTGTTGCGCAATCCAGGCGTGCGCCCATACGCAGGGATGCACCATATCAGCAGACCACTTATCGGGCGTCACTTGCTTCATTTGTTCATCAATCCTGCTCTGCAGCGGCACAATAACCGCGTCAAACTCTTTGGCTAACTTGTGAACTATCTTAATATAAGTTCGCAGTCCTTTGAACATTTGATTCTCTTTATCGCCGCAAAACATAAACGGCTCCATCAGCACCAACTGACAATTGCATTGTTCTTTTGCCTGCGAAAGTAACAATCTGTATGTTAATTCATATTCATCGGGATATACGGCGTAAGGCAAATACTCAGGTTCAGCGTGCTGACGCCACAAGTCGTTTACGCCGATAAGCACGCTTAGAATATCGGGCTTATATTTGATACAATCCTTTTGCCACCGGGCCTGCAAATCGCGGATGGTATTGCCGCTGATACCGGTATTTACGATATTAAGATTGCGCTGCGGGTACTTTGCCAGAAGCAAATTCGCAACAAAATGCACGTAACCACACCCAAACGGCCTGTATGCCGGCTCAAGTCGGCCCATATCGGTTATGCTGTCGCCGGTAAAAAGTATGGTCTGATTGGGTTTTAGCTCAATTTTGGTTTGCATCGCCAATTCCCATCGCAAAAAGAGTCCTGATTTGTGGCCGAATCTCTTTCAGGGGGCCATAATCGCCGCATCTACAAACTGTCGCAAAATCATCATTTGTTCCAGGCAGAGTTAAGCTCCCAAACGCTCAGCTTGAGCACATTGGCTTGGCCACCCTCGCAAAAAACTGCCAGAGCCTTGTTCTTGTCCTCGGGCAGCATACACGAAGACATCGAAAGCAGCCCGTCATTGCCGAAAATCTCCAGAGAGGTTCTATCAACCAGAATCTGCAGTTTTATCTTACCGTCAATCGGCTTCAGAGGCCCATCTTTGCCAAGGGAGTAAACTTTTTGCCTTTTAACGTTGTACACAACGTTGATGCCTCGGATTCTAAAGCCGACCTCTCTTGCCCCTGCGAGTTCGATTTCAGCCTGAATCTCAAAAAGCTCTCCAGTAATATCTTTAAGAGGGTTCTCGCCCGGCTTAAGGGTCAGATTTTGCCACTTGTACTCTTTCTTTCGCAAAAGCTCGATTTCCCGGATGGGTTTGCGGCACAAACGCAGGCCTTCCGGCGTACTGCGCAAGCTAAGCTCGCACGGAAATGTCAACTGCTGATTGAAGGGCATGCCCGGATACTTTCCGCCTCGCATCCAGGCTATCTGTATCACACGGCCGTCCTCAGGCGGTATATTGCTGTATATGTATACGGCATAAAAGTTGGAGCCGTAATCCATAGGTATCTTTTCATCCGAATCGGGTAAAAACCTCGTGCCGTCAAAGCTGCCGAGCAGATACCTGCCGTCCGCCGCGTGAAGGACCCACTTTTTGGTACCCGGCTGACCCTCTACAGCCACCTCGAACAGGTCCGGACACTCAAAAAAACCACCTATCCAGCTCATTCGCCGCCACTGCTTGAGGTCCTTCGAGTCGTAGAAAGCAAATCCCCGCTCACCGTTCTTAATGTCATACACTACCATCACCCACTTTTGTTGCGGCTCATACCAGAATACCCTCGGGTCCCTGCCTTCGTGCTCGACCACCGGGTTGCCGCTGTATTCGGTGAAGCTCTTACTGCCGTCATTACTGTAGGCCACGCATTCGCCACGTCCTGTGCTGGTGTAGAATATGACCATCGGGTCTTCGCTACCGGTCTTAAACCCGGAAGTATTGTCCTTGTCGATTATTGCCGTGCCTGAAAAGCACATGTCGGAGAAACTGTGCTGGTACAGGGCAATCTTCAGCTCCTTCCAGTGCACAAGGTCGTCGC
>CAZQYB010000096.1:0-10186 GCA_964597535.1 uncultured Pirellulales bacterium
ATAATAAGACAGGAGAGATTGCCGACTGGGACTATCCGAAGCTGCGGGACGTATTAAAAGCGCTCAAACGTGGAAAAATCCACCTGCCATCTCTTGGCTACTCTCAAGCTCAGCTTCAAGCGTTGCTTACGCAGCAAAAAGACTTCGACTGGAAAGCATTTGAAGAACGGTTCAAAGCCAATCTGCCTCCAACATATGTGCTACTTCCTGTGAAAGTTCCCACCGGGATGAAAGAAACTTTCAACAGAGCAATCAGAGAGTTTGCCAATGAACACGGGATAGAGGAGAAGGATTTTGCAAAAGTGACCGGACAAGTGTTCGGTTTGTTATTGGGGCCCTCACGATGAAAAAAACACTGGCAGCAAAAGTGAAGAACACTATCGCGTGGATGCGACAGATTTACTCGAAGCTGGAACATGGATATCCCTTCATCGCATTCTCAACTGGGAAAGACAGCCTTGCGATGGCAGCCATGATTTATGAGGCAATCGCACCCGAGAGGTTGCCGTGTTTGTACGTGCACCACAATCTTGAGTTTCCAGGAAACCTCGATTACCTCGCGGAACTTAAAGATCGAGGATTCGCAGTAGAGGTTGTCAGTCCATTCTTAGAATACTTTGAACTTACAGACCGAGGAATCGGATTTCTGACTCTTGTCGACGCATGGTGCGTGCCAATGCTTGTTGGCACGGGCCTTTTGGATTGGTTGAAACGTAAAGGCGCCAGAGGCCCGAGAGAAGGCATAATGTTTCGCGGTATGTCCGGGAGCGAATACAGTCGAAAATTCCATACTGGTTTGGAGCTTTACCAGAGACTGGATCTTACTTGTTTTAACCCTATGTTGGGTTTCACAAAGGAAGAGATCATCGAAGTGGTTAAAAAGCGGTATGGGCTACCTCTTAATCCTATTTATAAGCACATGGATCGGACATACTGCATTTGCTGCTATACATCTGACCGGCGAAGACAGGCATATAGTGAAGAACATTCCCCCCTTGTGTGTGAGCGGTATTATGGTCACGTAGAGAAGCTGCTTTTCGATAGTGGGTTGATTGAAAAAAGTGGCCTTGCTCCAGAATACAAGACCCGGGAAGAAAAACTGGAACGTCATGGTTTTGTTCACTGGCGTCGGCAGAAAGCACAGGATGTCGTCGGAGCTTTCAAGTATCGATTATCATCAGGTGCGTTGGTCTACCATATTCGCAAGTCAGACTGGATCACTACAAAGCATCTGAAACCATTGGATGGCAAATGGGCCAGAGTAGGCAATGAAATCCGATTTTGGCATGTGCCGGAAAGAATCGCAGATGTTGTGATCAAACGAATGATTAATTGTTTGGACTGCGGATTTTGCATGGTAGAATGCTTCCCATGCCGACAATTTGACCGAGCAGCTAAGTTGCTGCGAATCGCGGGATGCATTAAGTGTGGCAAGTGCCTTCGGCTGAAGTTCTGTATGGGCTGGCGTCACCGATTTTGGCGTCGAGTCATTGTGGAGGATTCATAGTATGGTAAATAAGAAGCAGGATTCTTCTCACGGCTACCTGTTCGATTGTGGCACCAGTACTGAACCTGTTCTAATCAGCGCGTGTTTGCTTGGGATTCCGTGTCGTTGGCACGGGCAGAGACCAAAGAAACGCCAGACACTGATAGAACGTCTGAAGAAAAAGTATGTCCTCGTTCCGGTTTGTCCGGAGCAGCTTGGTGGCATGTCGACGCCGCGAACTGGTGAAACGCTCGAGGGAACGGGAGCACAGGTTCTTGACGAAGGGCTTCGAATCATCGCGCCGGAAACAGGAGAAGATGTAACGCGGTTTCACGTCAACGGTGCCAACTACGCGTCGCAGATTGCGAAAATTGTGGGTGCTCGCCGAGCTTATTTAAAGGGAGGAAGTCCCTCATGTGATAGGAAAGGAGTAACCGGTGAAGTACTGAAACGCAACGGCATAAAGGTCATCCGCGTGGGGTGAATGTAGGAAGCGCTTTCAACAAATGACGGGAGACCTCTTTGCTCGAAAACATGCGCTGTACAAGCAAGAGCGGGGATAAGAAAGACAAGCCGAGGTGAGCCGAAGGATGGATGTTTTCGCGGGAGTAATACGGGAGTATCCGGGGTGCCCAAACGTGGCGAAACGTGATAAAAGGTGATTAAACGTGAGAAAATCTTAACACGTTTCGGTGAAAGGGGTTAAACTCTAAATTAAGTTCTTAAAAAGGCTTACGAAAACACGCTGCTGGGGGTTCGAATCCCCCCGCCTCCATTCTGCGTCGCTCGCTTGCAGCGAGCTATGCAGAATGTCCTGCGTAGCTTTAGCGAAGCAGGACTTTTTTCTCGTTTCGGCACCGGGAAACATCAGGAATGTGATATAGCCGAGATTATATAATCCTGCCAAAACCGAAAAGGATTACGACAAAAACATCTTGAAATTTGAGGCCTTTTCGAGTATAATGCCAGCAAAAATAGGGGTTGTATAGTCGACAACATAAAAATGAACAATAATCATTCCTGTCTTGATAATACGAGTTTAGAGCATGAAAATCCAATGAAAACCAGCCTTTTTCCAACAGAGAGCTCATATTTGAACTATCAGCCGAAACCGGCATCTCATTTCGACCCTGACACAATTGTACTAACCAAAGGCAGCTTCCAGGGGGCGCAGCAGCGTGATTTCGTGCAGGCGATTTGTAATCTATACCCCCAAGCCCACGTTATTGAAAGATTTGATATCTCTCATAACCGCTTTGAGCTTGGCGGTTCGGACCCTTTGGACCTGCATTACAAAGGCAAAAATACATTGTTATTTGGAGTGCATAAAAGTGCACTTAGATTCAGCGATGAAGATGCCAACACCTGCCCAAACTACTGGCATTTTTCTCCCTATGGCTTTTGTCCGTATGATTGCCAATATTGCTATCTGGCGGGCACACCCGGCGTAAAATTCTCACCCACAGTAAAAATATTTGTAAATATTCACGAAATTCTTGACCGGATTGCCGGCGTTGCCTCCAGGCTGTCCGAACCTACATCCTTCTATTTAGGCAAGCTCCAGGATGGGCTGGCTCTTGACCCACTTACCGGCTATTCCCGCATAATGATACCTTTTTTTGCCCAACAAAGAAATGCCAGATTAACCTTATTGACCAAAAGTGCCAATGTGGGCAATCTGCTTGACCTTGGGCATCAAGGTCACACCATTCTTTCATGGAGTTTAAATCCCACTGAGATTTTCAATGCCTTTGAATCAAACGTGCCCTCACCCGAAGAAAGAATCGCCGCGATGCGAAGATGTGCAGAAGCTGGTTATCCTTTACGTGCTGTTATAATGCCGATTATTCCTGTGGAAGGATGGCAAAGTATATACACCCACTTTTTAGAAAATCTTCTAGGGACTATACCACTCGATCGTATCACACTGGGACAAATCTGTAGTTATTCCGGGGCTTTACAGCTTACCGAACGAAAATTAGGTAAAGGTAATCCTATCTCAAAGATGCTCGAAAAAGACAAATCCAAAGATGGCCGAATTCGCTTTCCTATAAAGTTAAGGATTGAAGTTTATAGATATCTCATTGATACAATAAGGAAACTGCAACCCCAGCTACAGACCGGCTTATGTATGGAAGAAATTGACACCTTCAAAGCTTTGAACATGGAAAACTCTATCGGCTGTTGCAACTGTGTGCTCTAACGTGTCATCGTGGAGGATTCATAGCATGGAAAGTAAAAAGTGAGATGGCCAAAAATATCTGTTCGATTTCAACAATGACGCTGAGCCGGTACTTATCAGTGCGTGTTTACTTGGGATTCCGTGTCGCTGGCACGGACGCAGACCAAAGAAGCGTGATAAGCTAATCAAACGTCTGAAGAACAGATATGTCCTTGTTCCGGTTTGTCCGGAGCAGCTTGGTGGCATGCCGACGCCGCGAACTGGTGAAACGCTCGAGGGAACGGGAGCACAGGTTCTTGACGAAGGGCTTCGAATCATCGCGCCGGAAACAGGAGAAGATGTAACGCGATTTCATGTCAATGGCGCCAAGTATACATTGGAGATTGCGAAAATTGTAGGTGCCCGCTGTAGCTTTATGCGAAGGCGGGCCATTCTATGTTCTATGTATGGAGAAAAAGAATGCGAACAGTGCATCTGCTCCGAAGCGTGGAACATCCTGAGCAAACCTGCATTTGGACCACATCTTTCTTTGTCAGTCCCGGCATCAGCAGCGACTAATACAAGCACATTAACTTGGTCTGGCTAAAAAATGCTTGGTTAACAAAACCGCTCTGGTTATAATTGTCACGCCGTAAAGAGAGATAAGTGTCTTGGGCAGTATCTCTTTCCCCGACGAAGTTCGTAGATGATGCGAATTTCAGAATGTTCGGAGGATTCAGCATTATAAAATTTACTATTAAGGAGTATTATCGTGAAAAGACAAATTGCCCTTGCCGGCATCCTGGTATTCGCCTTTATGCCCCTGCTTTCTGCAGGTGACGAAAACCAGAAAATTCACATCAATTCCGTAGGTATGAAACTCGTTCGCATAGAGCCGGGCGCTTTTACTATGGGCTTCGAAGAAAAAGTACCTGATGAAACCGTCACGTTCAGTAGGCCCGGACGGCGTGTGGGTGACATTAAACCGCCGGCTTTGTGGGAAGGTCTCCGGGCCGGTTTGGTGGGCGCCGTTTTCAACAGTCGTGACCAGAGTGACACGAGAATTCAGAAGGTAATCGAACAACTGGATTTCGATTGGAGCACACCCCCGGCAGAGAAGCAAAAACTACAGGGAAAGTCGGCACGCTGGAGAGGTCTAATCAAAGCGCCGATTTCCGGCACAGTAACATTAACGGTTGAGGCCAACGCCGCCGTCCGCGTTTTTGTCAACCACGAATTGGTCATCGATTCAAAGGATAAGAACCAGACGCAGGCGACTTGTGTGCAGATGGTCAAAAACAAATTCACTCCAATCGCTATTGATACCGAGAAAACCGTGTACACTCGACTTTATTGGAGTTGGCCGGGCCGGAAAAAGGTGCCTGTGCCGGCCGAGACCCTCTGGCATAGTGCACAGGATTATAATATGGCTCAGCTTTTTCTCTCATGGATGCCGGGCCGGCAGGGCGTATTCGACCTTCGGCACGGCGATTACGATGAAGTTCCGCGTCACAAAGTTACTATCACTCAGCCGTTTTATATGTCCGAGACGGAGGTTACTATCGACCAGTTCCGCCAGTTCCAAAAAGAATATCCCGGCTATGACAAGTTCAGGCCTTACGCCTCGGCGATTAGCTGGCACGATGCCGCCGCCTTTTGCGAATGGCTCAGCAAAAAAGAAGGCAAGCCCTACCGACTGCCCACCGAGGCCGAATGGGAATATGCCTGCAGAGCAGGTACGACTACTCCTTTTTCTTCGGGTAACCTGCCGCCGAAGCACGAAACACCCAATCCCTGGGGTCTTAAGAATATGCACACAGGCACGCGGGAATGGTGTCTGGACTGGTACGCCGTCTATTCCGAAGAAGACCGGATTGACCCGGTTGGGCCGGCACACGGCTGGGCAAAGGTTGTTCGTGGCGGCAATCTGGACTGGACGGTTGAGGATTCGCCCTACTATGCCCGTTCAGCCAATCGTGCCGCTCTTGCGCCCGGCTTCGGCCCACCGCCGCTTGAGTACCAGTTCAAACAGCTTCAAAGTGCAAAGCTGACATTCAACCTGCCCAGGCAGATAGTGGAGGAGGCACACCATGAGTACAAGCTCGCACGGTTCGAGGACACAAGTGTGACATTGTCCGAGGCCCGAAATACCCCGTTTAGATACACCGGCCTTCGCGGTCGCTGGTCCATCAGAACAAGCGGCTTCATACCCGGCCGGCACGAAATAGGTTTCCGCGTCGTTCAGGCGCCGATGCCGAATAGCACGCCGGGCCCAACCCAGCTACCGTTCTGGCAGCGATGTGTCAGGCAAAGCAACCATCGAGTCAAACAAGGCCCGAATCCCAATAAGCCCTATTACCGCACAAGGCTGCTTTTTCCCAACATAGGGCGTGCATCGTTGGACAAGGTCGGCTGGAAGATTGGCTTAGAGCAGGGCTATGGCGGGGGACACCACAACTCCGCTCTGGCAGCCCTGCCCAACGGAGATTTGCTCTCCTTTTATTACAATACCATGCTCGGCGGCGAGCGTGGCGCCTGCGTATCCATAATGAGCATGCGCTTTCGCCGCGGGACGGACCAGTGGGAGATGCCAAGCTCCTGGCCGGATAACGTGGACTGCGACGATGAAGGCCCGGTTATCTGGAATGACAAAGGCACGCTCTGGCTTTTCTGGGGCTCTCCCCGGCAGTTCGCCGGCTATCCGTTCCAGTTCGTTAAATCAACCGACAACGGAGCCACCTGGGGTCCTGTCCATTTCCCGCTGTTTGACAAAAGGGTCGGGCCTTATGCCGCCCAGCCGATTAACAGCGCGCTCCGTGATTCAAAAGGGACCATCTATTTGGCTGTGGACGGTTCCCACTCACCCATAACTTCTGAACTGTTCGCCAGCCGCGACAACGGCAGGACCTGGTACGACACCGGCGGACGAACTTATGGAAGGCACTCCACATTTGTCCTGCTCGATAACGATGTGATTATGGCATACGGAGGAAAGCAGGGAAGTATTAATGGTTTCCATCCGCAAAACATTTCCAGAGACGGCGGCAGGACGTACGAAATCACAGCATCACCTCTGCCGGCCTTGGGCGGAGGTACCAGAGCCAGTTTGATAAAACTAAAAAGCGGCCGACTCTTCTATGTCGCTGATATGCACCTTAGCTCCTACCGCAAGCTAACACCAGAACAATGTCCCCCCGGCTTCGTCGGAGAGGGCGCCTACGCCGCACTTAGCGACGACGATGGAAAAACCTGGCGCGTAAGAAAGCTCACCGGTGGAAACGTTCTCAACAAGAACGGAAAGCCGGTCAAGGTCGGTACGGTAAGTTATGTAACCGCGGCCCAAAGCCCGGATGGAATGATTCACATTGTTACGTCGCACAACCGCCCTGATTTGCATTTCGAGCTTAATGAGGCCTGGATTCTACAAGACCTCAGAGACACAAAGCCGGCCATAGGCAAAGAAGATACCAAAATTATACCAGCCACGGTCGAAGAGTATAGCGAGGAATATCCGACCGGCAAACCTAAGGTCACCTGGAGCGCCGGCATCGGCCAAGACGGCCACGAGCTGCTCCACGGCAGGGAAACCTGGTATTACGAAAATGGCCGCACGCAATGGCAGGCCAACTACCGGGCCGGACGCAAGACCGGCACCGAAACATATTGGTACACCAGCGGCGATAAACAGTCGCAGAAAGTGCATCACGACGACGGGACCTACGACTGGACCTTATGGGGCCGCGACGGAAAACTCAGAGCCAAATCCAAATGGCAGGGTAAAAAACTTCTCAGCCACAAAATCTACGATCAATAGTACCGGAGGCGTAAATATGACGAGAATATCGCTGTCGCAGACCCCGTCTTACATGGGGGTAATAACTGTAATCTGTCTGGTAATAACATTTCCGTCGCTGCAGGCGGCCAAGATGCCGACAGCGGACAAATACACCAACTGTATTGGTATGAAACTTGTCCGCATCCCCGGAGGGCACCTTACGGCGGAACCCGGCCGTTTCAAAATGGGCTTCGGCGATAAAAACCTCGCAGATGAAGTCAGAACAGGAAATGAACAATTTCCCAACGGTGACTTTGATGAGCATCCCACGCACGAGGTCGAAATCACAAGCCACTTCTACGTCGGTATGTACGAAGTTACCAACAAACAGTACGAACTGTTCAATCCCAAACACAAAGAGCTTCGTGGCGGGGCTTCGACAGGCGACAACGACGCCGTAACCAATGTCAACTGGTACGATGCGCAGGCGTTTTGCCAATGGCTCTCCGATAAAGACGGGCTACCATATCGCTTGCCCACCGAAGCTGAGTGGGAATACGCCGCCCGAGGCGGAACAACCACTCCCTATTACACAGGCAACGTGCTGCCGAAAGAATTTACCGAAAAATCAAGAGCGTCCCTGACGGTTGGCCAAACCAAACCTAACGAGTGGGGCCTGTACGATATGCATGGCAACGTCGAAGAGTGGTGCTACGACTGGTACGGCCCTTATGAGGCAGAGCCTCAGACAGACCCAATAGGCCGTGTCACCGGCGATTTCCGTGTCACCCGCGGCGGCAGCCATTCCACACCGTCATACTATCTGCGTTCGGCCAATCGCCTCGGAACAGTACCGGAAGACAAGCACGGGTTGATAGGCTTCCGTGTGGTTATGGGTAATATGCCTGCGACTAAGCCGCTGCCTGCACCTCCGCTTGCACCTTACCAAACAGCCGTCAGCCAGGAAATTCCATCCGACATTGCTCAGGGACCCGACCCAATGCGACCGTACTTTCACGGCCCGCGAAAATTTATCAAAATGCCAACAGGCGACAGGGGCCCTTTATTCGCCAGACACAACCATTTTATCTCCGTCGCTGAATGTCCCAACGGCGACCTGCTGGCAATCTGGCATACCTGCATCGGCGAATCAGGACGCGAGCTGTCCGTCGCCGCCAGCCGACTACGCTATGGCCAAGAGCAATGGGAACCAGCCTCACTATTCTGGGACGCCCCAGACCGCAACGACCACGGCCACGCCCTGTGGTTCGACGGCAAAGACAAGATTTATCATTTCCAGGGACTCGCGACTCAGGTAAGAAATGTCGCCCTGGTAATGCGCACTTCCAGTGACAATGGTGTCACCTGGTCCCTCCCACGCCTGATTGCAGACCACGGGTCCAGCCGAATGCCTGTAGAGTCGGTCTTCCGAACAAAAGAAGGCTTCTACGCACTTTCCTGCGACAAGGGCCCAAACGTACTTTGGCTCAGCCGTAACCAGGGTCTGAGCTGGAACAAATCCGAAGGCTCCATTCGGGGCAAACACGCCGCCGCCGTCCAGCTCACAGATGGGCGCCTGATGGCCCTCGGACGCGAGGGAAACATCAACGGCAAAATGCCTATGAGCATCTCCGACGATATGGGCAAAACTTGGGAGTACCTGCCAAGCGATTTTCAGCCGGTAAGTTGGGGGCAAAGGTCCGTCCTGTTAAGACTCAAGCAGGGACCTCTGCTCTTTGCCTCTTTCTGCAAAAAGATGATGATTATGAACACATCGGGCAAACAGCACGCCGTCTCGGGCCTGTTCACAGCGGTCTCTCTCGATGAAGGAAAGACCTGGCCGTATCGCCGTTTAGTTACCGACGACGGCCCCGGCCGCCAAATCGAAACTATGGACGGCGACCCCATCACTATGGACGCCCATAACACCGAATCCGTCGGATACTTATCTATCTGCCAGACTGCCAACGGCCTCGTCCATCTGCTCACCAGCCGCCAGCACTTTGCCTTCAACCTGAAATGGCTTATGACAACCCCACCCGCAGCACCAGCGGCCCCGACCCCGCCAAAGCCGCGCCGGCTGCCGGCCAAGCGCAATCTGTCCAACACCTACAAGTCAAGTGAGTTGCTCAGCGAAGATATATGGGGCCCGCAAATCAACGACGCCAAAAAGTCAGGGACTATAAGCCGCTCTTCTCAGGGAGCTATGAGAATCAATTACGAGCACGGGCGGGGATTCTACTTCAGGAGCAAACCCACTAACGGCTTTGTTGACGTTGAGCAGAAAAAGGGCTTCGCTGTGGAAATTAAGACGCAGGTACTGAAAAGTGCGCCGAATCAGCGCGGCATCGACATCGAACTTTATGACGGGGCAGGCTGCCGTTATGCGATTAGCATTACAAACACAGGTGTCTATTGGTATGAAGGACTCGTTCTCGGTTCGGCCATACTGAATTTTGAGCAATTCACCCCGGTCGCCGAAGGGCTGGACAACGCCGATACAATGCACACTTATCGTATAGCCGTCCGCGAGGACCGCGTTGTCCAAATCTATCGGGATGGGAAATTGCTCGGTGTAAGGCCCGCCGAGTATCGCACCCCGCGAGAGGCATACTTCCAGTTCGGCGCCGGCCCGGGCCTGGAAGCCTTGGTTGAGTATATAGCTTACGACCTCAGCGGCCCCAGCCGACCTTAGGAAATAAATGTCACCCCCCTTTGCTGTCTGCCCGCCGCCCCCCTGTGTCTTCCTATCGAAGACAGGAAC
>CAZQYB010000097.1:0-1140 GCA_964597535.1 uncultured Pirellulales bacterium
ATACTTACTACAAAGGTGAACGCAAATATTGGGACAAGCAGCATTCGCTCTTCTGTGGAAGCTGAAATCAAAAAGATGAAAACAGCGCTTGACGTTGGTGCCGATACAATTATGGATTTAAGCACCGGAGCCAGCCTTGATAACACACGCGAGCAATTACTCGCCCGGTGCCCGGTGCCTTTCGGAACAGTGCCGATTTATCAGGTAATAGAAGGCAGAAATGTCGAGGACATAGACAGCAAAACAATTCTTGAGGTTATTGAAAAACAGGCCGAACAGGGTGTGGACTTCTTCACCATTCACGCCGGCGTCTTAAAAGAATATCTGCCGTTACTCGAAACAAGGGTTGGAGGTATCGTCAGCCGAGGCGGAGCATTACTGGCCAAATGGATGATATATCACAATAAGCAAAATCCCCTGTACGAGATGTTCGATGACTTGTGCCGCGTAATGGTTGAGTACGACATTTGCTTTTCTTTAGGTGACGGCCTTCGTCCGGGTGCAATCGCCGACGCCACCGACCAGGCCCAAATCGCAGAATTAGAAACACTTGGCGAGCTGACCCAAAGAGCACAGGAGGCGGGCTGTCAGGTTATGGTCGAAGGTCCCGGCCACGTGCCGTTCGACCAGATACAGTACAATATCCAAATCCAGCAGAAGATTTGTCACGGTGCTCCGTTCTATGTGCTCGGACCGCTTGTAACCGATGTTGCTCCCGGCTATGACCACATAACATCAGCAATCGGCGGTACCGCTGCCGCCTTTTACGGGGCGTCGTTTTTGTGTTATGTCACGCCGAGGGAGCATCTGGGCCTGCCGAACGTCGATGACGTCCGAGCAGGGGTAATTGCGACAAAGATTGCAGCGCACGCCGCTGATGTCGCTCGCGGCCTGAAAGGCGCCGCCGAAAGAGACAGCAGATTAAGCGCTGCACGAGCGAATCTGGACTGGAAAACACATCTGGCCGAATCGCTCGACCCGCAAACGGCTGAGAGAATGCACACCGAGGTCTGCAAGGAAATAGGAGCCAAAGAACTACCCTCTGCCGATTACTGCTCAATGTGCGGCCGACAGTGGTGCAGCGTCAGAATAAACAGAGAAATCCGAAAACTGAGTTCATAGCTATGAGTTCATTGTTCA
>CAZQYB010000097.1:1150-10151 GCA_964597535.1 uncultured Pirellulales bacterium
GGATAAACAGAGAAATCCGCAAAATCATTAAAAGCAAATAGTTGTTAGGGCATGGTATTCGGTATTTATCCTTAGGTTTCAGCCGGGGTTTGTCGTTCCTGCGAAAACAGGAATTTACTACTTGCTGACGACTATTTTATGTCTTCATCGAATCTATTTCGATAAAGGCTATCGGTGCAAAGATAAAAATCGGCAGCCACGCCCAAAACTCAGGTCTTACTCTGCCAAAAATAATCTCCGCGGCAAGCATCTTGCAAACAAAAGTCGTGATAAGACACGCCATTGTCACGCCAAAGCTAATCACAATCGCCGACTTCATCGATTTTGGGTCCCGACAAACCAATATCGGCAGACTTATCATAAGCATCACCAGACTGATAATCGGGTCGGTAATGTGGAAGTGCATCTGAGAGTATAGCTGCGCCATATCCTTTTCTACCCCCTGTGCTGCGAGGGAATTTAACTGCCGCCAGCTCAGCAGTGTTTTGTGTTCGGCCTTTCTTCTGACAGGGATGTCCTTCGGAGTAATGTCACTGGGGTAAGAAGCTATCGGCTGAATACCTCCATGGGAGTCTTTTCGAATGATTCGACCCCCAATCAGGTCCCACCTGCCGGTTTTCGAATTATAATTAACCGCCCTTTCGGCTGATATCCGGCCGGTCAGCTCCCAAATAATGTGCGGCCCTCCGGGTTTGGGCACCTTACGCCGTGTGAGGATAGTTGGGTTATACAGCGTTGAGCTCTTTACGTCGAATCTGTGAGAGAAGATTAACGAACCATTATCGTCGCTCATAAACCGGACATCGTAAGTCTCCTCGCCGGGAACAGCGTCTTCGTCTCGCACAAGCTTATCGGCAAGTGGCGGTATTATAAATTCCTGGTCGATTACCAACAAAACCGTCAACAGCAGCGCCAGGATAATTATCGGCCCAATCACCCGCTTTAGACTAACTCCCGAAGCCATCAGGGCCACCAGCTCGCCGGACCGAGCCATCTTACCCAGCGAAAATACAGCCGCAAGCACAGTTATTACTCCGGCAAAATCACGAAAGTAAAGTGTGCTGTTAAGAGCGTAAAAAATCATTATATTCTTAATAACAGCCAGGGTACCAAGTCTGATGACATTCTCGGTAAACTCATCAAGATTCACGAACAATTCAATAATTATTCGCAATCCTATCAGCACGCAAAAGGCAATTGCGTAGCCAATCAGAAAATTCTTTATCAGATATTTGTCCAATATCTTCATAACTCATATCTCGTCGTTCGTATCTCGAACGAGACACGTTTCTATTAACTTAGCGGCTCTTAATTTTTCAGTAACTTGTGATATATCGCAAGGGCGAACAACGACAAAAATATCAGGCCGACCCACATTAATAATGCACCTGAAATGCTTTGTGAACCGAGGTTTTTCGCAATATTTTTGCCCGCCATTATACAAACTATCAGCATCGCAGCAGGCACACAACTTGCGCCAAAAGCGCTGAGCAGATGTCCGCCCTTTAAAATAATACCCAAACCGATACCAATCATTATCATCGATACACAACCTATTCCGAATACCAGCCGAGAATGCGTCTCCGCCTCTATCTGGGCTAATGTCTTCCGTATTGTTCTGTCAAGCCTGTTTTGCAGCCCTCTCAGTTCCGGGCTTGGTCCCTTTTGCAGTGCCGACAAATCCGCAGCCAATTTTTCAGCTTTCAAACCATTCTCAGTTCTGAATTCATCTGTTACGGCTTCTACGGCCTTCGGTACAATCAGTCCCCGGATAATCGGCCTTCGCGCAATGCCCTCCGAGCCGTCTGCACGCCGCCATCTGGGACTGTACAGTTGCATAGTCAACGTAAACATTGATTCCTCGCCTTCGATATACAGCAGAGCCTTTTTGCATCGCAGTGTTCGCACAGCTTTTTTACTGTCAACATCCGTTTCCACGACCACAATTTCTCCGGATAACCCGATTGTTCTCTCATCTGTCGTACTGCAGTCGCCGGCAGTAAATTCGATAAACTTCTCACCACTGTACAGTTTATAAAAACGATTGGTATCATCACTTATTTTCGCAGCAATATCCTGTACTAATAATTCTGTGGTAAATTGCGCGTACACCTTGTTAGCCAGTTCTGCAATTGGATAGAAGAGCATAAGGTCAACGTCTCGAATCCGCTTCATTTCATCGAGCTTCTTGAACTTTATATCATCGCCCAGCAGTGAGCCGAACTCCATCGTCAACGGCAGCCACTCTGCCGAGAACCCTCCCTCGTCCGCGGTTCCCATTTGGTACACGTTATATGCTGTTATTTGTACTTCGTTGAATTTTCTATGCGGATTGAAATATACCCTGGCACTTTCAGCAGTGATAATCTTCTTTATCTGGCCGGCTTTCATCTCGACGACGACCGTACCTAAAAGCGTGTCGTTTTGCGGGTCCGCATCGTCGGCATAAAGCAGATATTGGCGGTCCTTGTCCGACGGCAGCTTATAGTAACCTCTTTCCTGGATATTGCGGAAAAGTATCTGCTTTGCGTCGGCCTTGACGGCGCGGATAGACTTCTCCACAAAAATCGGCATCACGTGAAAACTCAAAACCAGATTTACAATCGCCACCATAATCGCCAGGGCCAGTCCCGGATAAACCAGTGTCAGCAGACTTACGCCGCTCGCCCTGCAGGCGTCAAGCTCATTATCGCCTGCAAATCGGCCGTAAACCAAAGCCGCCGCGAATAAAGCCGCGATAGGAAATACGAACGTCAGTGATATCGGCACAAAGTAGCATATAAAATGGACCACCTGCCGAGGCCCCACCCCGTATTCCTGAATCGGTCGAAGAATACTGCCCAGAGTTACGATTAGCGTCAAGGCCACCACCGCAGGCGCAAAAACCTTCATAAGCTCGCGAAATATGTATCTATGCAGCGTAAAAACCATTTCTCGTATCTCGTATCTCGTATCTCGTATTGCGTATATCGTATTGTGTTTAATGCTGTCATTCTTGCGAAAGCAGGAATCTATAACCTATCCATCATCATCTATCCGCTTTTTTACTGTTTTGCAACAAAATTCTCCCCCCTTCTTGCTTTCGCCTGCCCTGTTGAAAAAATCCGCCGGCGGCTGTTCTTCAGTCCGACCCGGCTGATTTTAAGGAGGAAAATTGCCCAAAATTCACAAAAATTCCTTGCAAACAGAATCCCTTTTCCGTTAGAATTGTATTTAGGTGAAACTTTGCTTGGAGGATTTCAAAATGAGGACTGTGACCTATGCCCTCCTTTGCCTGCTCTTGGCCATTTCTTGCCAGGCGGAGGTAATCATCATCGATGACGATGGCGCAGCGGCAGCAAGTTTACAGGCTAAGTTCATTCATTTTTTTACTTGTATTTTGGGCCAGCTTGTGTTAGAATGCAAGGCGAACAGTCGGAGTGTTCATTCCAGGTAGTTTGCGAAAAAGAGGTCGTGGTGATGAAGTATCCGTTAGTGATAGCTTTGTTTCTTGCTATGGTTTCATGCGCTGGTGCCGTGATGATTTCCGCCGATGCGGATGGGTTTAGCGACGGCACGGATATCTCTACAGCTTTTGGCGGTATGACGCTGTTATCTGTTGGAGGATATTCTGGCCTGGATGGTTTCGTTTACGCTTGGGGTGATGGCCTGGCAAGCACCGGCGCAAGCGTGTTCGCAAATAATCTATCCTTTCAACGGCAGTGGTATGCAAATCTTGTAGATGGCTTTGCGTTCCGCGCCGACTTCGACCAACCGGCGAACTATGTGGCGATTGACATCATCGGAGACGACTATTCCGGAGACATTGGGATATTGCGCGCATACAACGCAGACAACGTTCCGCTGGAAACTGTTACCTCAGATGCGCTTGGGTACGGTGAGGTCTTCACTGCGGAGATTAGCAGAGGTTCTTTCGACATTGCATATATAATCGCAGGTGGAGCGGTCCCAACCGAGGATACGGTTCATCTCGACAATCTGATTGCAGATGTGATTCCTGAGCCGGCCACATTGTGGCTGTTTGCTCTCGGCGGCTTGCTCTTGACAAGGAAGCGCAGGATGTTAGTCTAAATAGACTGGCAATATGTCAAATATGCCCAGTTCGGTCAGCTGGTGTGTTGGAAGGCATAGGAGTATAAGCTTGGAGAGAAAAAATTATGAAAAGGACAATTCTGAGTTCTCTTTTGTTATCGGTGGTTTTAGTCTCATCTGCTGGCGCACAAACCATCTATGTTGATGACGATGCTACTGGTGCGAACGATGGTTCGAGTTGGCAAGATGCGTTCATCTATCTGCAGGATGCCCTTGACGCCGCCCATTCGGGGGATGAGCTTTGGGCGGCTGAAGGTGTTTACAAGCCCGACCTGGGTGGCGACCGGGAGGCAACATTCCAACTCAAAGACGGTGTTGCCATCTATGGCGGCTTTCCCTCAGGCGGGGGCAACTGGGGCGATCGCGACGCAAATGTGTACGAAACTGTCCTGAGCGGTGACCTGAACGGCGACGATGGTCCTGACTTTGCTAACAATGGGGAGAACAGCTACCACGTAGTGACAGGCACCTATGTCAATGCCAGTGCTTTACTGGATGGTTGCAAGGTCACTGGCGGAAATGCAAATAAGCCACTTCTGCCTCCTTCAAATTGGCCAGACTTCGATGGCGGTGGGTTGTACACCAATCATTACGGTAGTCCGACTGTAAACAACTGTACGTTTGTTGGAAACTACGCAAGCGAGGATGGCGGTGGTGTATACTTTTGGACCGGCAGCCCCAGAGTGACCAACTGTAAGGTCATGAGCAACAAAAGCGAGAAGGGTGCTGGCCTGTGCATGGGTAACGGCAGTCCGCTACTGATCAACTGCACTATCAGCAACAACACTTCCACTGACTGGGGAGGTGGGATATACAACCACAACTTCGGCACTCCGACAATCATTAACTGCGCGTTCAGCGACAATTATGCGACTTACAGTGGTGGAGGAATGTACAACTCCAATCAATCCCACTCAACGACTGTAAACTGCTGGTTCAGTAACAACGGAGCCGGCGGTGCCGGCGGAGGCATGTACAACGAAGACAGCAACGCTGTAGTAACCAACTGCCTCTTCACCGAGAATTGGGCCAACTACGGAGGTGGTATGAACAACAGTAGCAGCAGCCCTGTACTGACCAACTGCATCTTTTGGACTAACACAGCGACATATGGGTCAGAGGAGTCTCAGCAGATCCGAAGTGGCACTCCGGTTGTCAACTACTGCTGCATCCAGGGCTGGACTGGCAGTCTTGGTGGGGTAGGTAATACCGGGGACGACCCGCTGTTTCTGGACGCCGCCGATGATGACTATTGGCCGCTGCCGGGTTCGCCGTGTATTGACGCTGGGGATAACAACAGTGTTCCTGTAGACACAAGTGACCTTGACGGGGACGGGAACACGAGCGAGCGGCTGCCGTGGGACTTACAGGGCAACCCACGCATAGTGGGCAGCATTGTTGACATTGGGCCTTACGAATTCGACGCTGAGAGGCCTTTACTGCAAGTGGAACCTTCCTCGATTAATTTTTCGTACTTCCGAGGTGAGCCGGAACCCGAGCCGGAGCAGTTGTTTGTTAGCGAGTATAGCGGTGGAGTGCTTAACTGGGAAATTACGGAGGATTGCGACTGGCTGAACGTTTGGCCAACGGCAGGTGAATCCTCAGGGGAAGTAAACGAGGTTGCTGTCAGTGTTTTCCCTGGCAGCTTGGAGCAAGGTCAGTATAACTGTGTTCTTACGGTTTCTGATTCTAACGCCCTAAACTCTCCGCGATATGTTACCGTAAACTTAGATGTGCAGTCACCCGTCATCGGTGTTGAACCTACCCAGATAGATTTCTACGGTGAGGAGGGCGGGCCAAATCCTGAACCACAGGTGCTGTCCGTATGGAATGACAGTGTTGGCATACTAAACTGGGAGATTACGGAGGAATGCGACTGGCTGGATGTCTCACTCACAGAAGGCAACTCTATAGGCGAAATTGACGAAGTCACCTTGAGCGCTGATACAACCGGTCTTACCTGGGGCACATACAATTGTAGTCTTACAATCTTGGACCCCAATGCTCTGAACAGCCCACAGACTGTGCCTGTGGTATTACACGTGCTTGGTCAAATTGTACATGTTCCGAGTGAATATCCCACTATTCAGGATGCAATAGATGACTTGAATATTGGCGGTACCGTTATTGTTGAGCCAAACGTATATACCGGCACTGGCAATCGGGACATCGACTTTCGCGGCAAGGCCATTACCGTTCGCAGTATAGATCCAACTGACCCCAACGTTGTGGCAGCGACGATAATCGACTGCAACGCCAATACAAGTGATAGACACCGCGGATTCGTTTTCCACACGGGGGAAGACAGTCGTTCGACCCTCGCCGGCTTCACGATTATGAATGGCTACGCTGATGCTGGTGCTGGTGTATACTGCAACGATAGCAGTCCAACAATCACGGATTGTGTCATTACAGGCAACACAGCCGTCGGTGGCGGGGGAATATACTGCCGTAACAGCAGTGCGACAATCACCAATTGTATAATCAACCACAACACGGCCAGCGAAAACGGTGGTGGAATCCGTTGCCGAGACGATGCCGGTCTGAAGATTACCAACTGCACTATAAGCGAGAACTCGGCCAGCCTCTACGGCGGCGGCGTATGCTGCATCAACAGCACGGTCAACAGTTGCACCATCAGCGAGAACTCAGCCGGTAACGCCGGCGGTGGCGTATACTGCATCGCCGGTGCGGTCAATGACTGTAATATCACTGAGAACACTGCTGAGGGTAGCGATGAGTACTACGGCGGTGGAGGCCTGTTCATAGTCGATGGTACTATCAGTAACTGCACTATCAGCGAAAACTCATCCACCGGCGGCGGGGGCGGGGTCTGCAGCCGATGGGACTGGACCGCGAAAGTTACCAACTGCTACATCAGCAATAACTCGACTGATTATTGGGGCGGCGGTTTGTACATGTGCGACCGCGTGACCAACTGTGTCATCTCCGGTAATTCGGCTGCTAGCACCGGCGGCGGTTTGCACATGTGCAACCGCGTGAGCAATTGTGTTGTCACTGGCAACGCGGCCAGCAGCTCCGGCGGCGGAATGAGGGACTGCTCCTACGTCAGCACGTGTATCATCAGCGTTAACATGGCCGGTGAGAATGGCGGGGGCATGTACTACCGTTTCATAGGAGGTTCAACGATTATCAACTGTACGTTAAGTGGCAATGTGGCTGTGGCTGGCTCCGGCGGGGGAATACATTGCTCCTATTACTGGCTCAACACTGATCCAACATTGACCAACAGCATTGTCTGGGGCAACATCGATGAAAGCAGCTCCTGCGAGCGGGCCCAACTCACCGCAGAGGACCCGCAGGTAACATTCTGCTGTATCCAGGATGACGACCCGAATGATTCGTACATTCCCTTCGGCGGAGAAGACAATAACAACATCGATGATAATCCGATGTTTGTTCGCGACCCTAACGACGGTGGAGATGGATGGGGTGATGACCTTGGTACACCTGATGTAAATGAAGGTGCAAACGACGATTTTGGGGACCTGCATTTGCAGAGCGGTTCGCCCTGCATAAATGCCGGTCAATCCGCTATCTGGCTGGGTCTCGAGCCTATGGATATAGACGGTCAGCCACGGATTATGGGGACAGTCGTGGATATGGGTGCGGACGAATTTATCATACCAACACTGGTTGTGACCAAACCTGAAGGGGGCGAAGTCTGGGCGAGCGGCAGCTTGCATCAGATTAGATGGTACAGTCTCGTCTATGAAGGGGCTGTGGATATCCTGCTTAGTGAGAACGCGGGCAGCGATTGGCAGACAATCGAAAGCAACTTGCCCGGGGCGGGCAGTTATATGTGGTATCTGCCTGATATAGTCGATTCGGACCAATGCTTGATTTCAGTTGAACCAAATGTTCCTGACTCGAATTCCGTTTCTGTCGATAGCGGGCTTTTTACAATTCATCCAGACTTTCCCGACCCTGAGGCGGTCTCAAGATGGGAGACGCGCAGCGGCGATTTCAAGCGGTCTGGTTTGAGTGAGAATTACGGGCCGGAACTGGGCTGCTTAAAGTGGCAGTTTGAAACCGATGGACCGGTATGGTCAAGCACTACTATCGGCGCAGACGATAGGGTGCACGTCGCCTGCGGAGATGGCAAGGTTTACACACTTGACACCGACGACGGCTCGCCTGTGTGGATTTATGATACAAATTCAGAGCTTCTCAGCTCGCCTACCGTCGGACCTGACGGCTCAGTGTTTGTAGGAAGCGAGAACGGCAAGCTGTATGCGATTAGCATTGGCGGAACCCTGCGGTGGACACACACGACCGATGGGTGGATTTATTCGTCCCCGGCGGTATCAGACGAAGGCGATGTATATGTCTGTTCGCAGGACGGTTCACTTTATGCGTTGGGTGCAGACGGCAGCGAACTGTGGACGTTCGAGCCGAATGATGTTGGGCTAATTGATGTCGCGATTTTTGCATCTCCTGCAATAGGCGCCGACGGTACGGTTTATATAGCCGGGTTGTACGACCCGAATTTGTACGCACTGGACCCAAACAACGGAAGTGTAAAGTGGGTCTGTAACTTTGGAACCATAGGCGGGGCTTTCGCATCGCCGGTCGTAGCGGCAGATGGGACAATCTACCAGACGTTGCTTTATGACGCCAACCTTTACGCAATCGACCCAAATACAGGCGCTATTATTTGGTCAATGCCTATGGCTGACCCTTGCTCCGGTTGGTTCGATTCTGACTATGTTGACAGGCGCGACTATGTGGACGGCTGGTATGAACCGGCGTTGGGACCGGACGGCACAATTTACGTGAGCTTCAACGACCCGTACCTGCGAGCGGTTGAACCCAATGGTAATATCAAGTGGGTGACCCGCCTGGGAATGACGGGCAGCTTCTCGCTGGCCACTGGTAATGACGGTAT
>CAZQYB010000098.1:0-10150 GCA_964597535.1 uncultured Pirellulales bacterium
TACAAAGAACAAAACAAAGATGACCTGCCGCCTGCGTGAACCTATCTGCCTTATAAGAAAGAAGTTAAAGAGCAAATTCGTTATGTTCTCTTTAGAGCAAAGGATTGCCTTGCGAATCAGTTAGCTGAATAACCGATGGGAGCAATTATGGCAAAAGAAACCTCTGGCTGCGTAAAAAGTACCTACAAACTCAACACCCTCCCTCAATTTCTCAGTTTGCGAGATTGAAAAAATCTGTTGCAAATTCGTGTTTGCGCATTATAATGCTGAGTTTCAGGAAAAGACTGCGTATAGGTTAGATGCTAATTATTACAGGAGCGAATTGCGATGGAACCAATTACGGAGCCCGGAATTGACTTATTTGCTGATGGTTTGCCCTCTATGGAGGAGATTAGGAAACTGTCTGAGGTAGTTCATTCCAGTGAAAGCGACCAGATATCTTTCAGCGAACAGTTAGAGGCAAATATGAGCAGGACCTCGCCGAGGGCTGTTTTGGCGGTGGGGATAGGGCTTTATATCGTCAGTAGAGATGCCGATGCGGTCCGAAAACTTGAAAAAGCAAAAGACCGCAAAGAAAAATTCATATACCTGGCGTTTGCGCTTCGGCGAATGGGCAGATTCGATGAGGCAATCGAGAGCCTGCAAAAGAGCCTCGATTATGAGGCCGACCCGTTAATGGTAACTTTGGAAAAAGCCGCCACTTACCGTTATGCCTCCAACCTTGACGCCGCAGATAAGGAATTCAAAAGTTGCGCAAATTTTGAAAATGTAAGTGCGGAATATCATTATCAGCTTGGTCGTTTTCAGGAAGTGCAGGGACTTTATGAAGAGGCGATGGACAATTACAAGAGAGCTCTGGAATTGTCCCCGGACCATCAAGAGGCCCTTTTTCACTTGGCGTATCGCTGTGATTTATCCGGTGATGAAGAAGCATCCACCGACTACTACAAGCAAATTAATTCAAGCTCTCCGGTCTATGTAAACAGTCTGCTGAATTTAGCTGTGCTTTACGAAGATACGGGTAAATTCGACAAAGCGGCCCAGTGTATTGATAAGGTGTTGAAGTATCATCCCAATCATCAAAGAGCAATCCTGTTTAAAAAAGACATCGAAAGCTCAAAAACGATGTTCTATGACGAGGAAAAAGAAAAGAAAAAGGATCGTAAGATTCAGATTCTCGAGACCCCCATCTCTGATTTCGAGCTCTCGGTGCGCAGCAGGAACTGCTTCAAAAAAATGAACATCAAAACGCTTGGCGATCTTATGAACATCAGTGAGGCAGAGCTTCTCTCATATAAAAACTTTGGCGAAACCTCTCTGAGAGAAATCAAGGCTGTCCTCGATTTAAAAGGATTGCGTCTTGGTTTGGCCTTGGAGGAAAAGCAGCTCCCTTCAGCAGAAACCTCTGACAGTATTATCACGAACGATGAGGATAAACAGCTCTTAGACAAACCTGTGGATGACCTTCGTTTGTCGGTTCGTGCCCAAAGATGCCTGCAGAAACTTGATATTAGGACTTTGGGCGATTTGACCCAGAGAACGGATGCTGAACTGCTCGGATGTAAAAACTTCGGCGTAACAAGTTTAAACGAAATCAAAAAGGCCCTTAACAACATTGGGTTGTTCCTGCGAAGCCTGGATTAAAAAAGAACGATAATATCTTGAACAAAACCGAAAACAACCCGCAACGGTAGTTGATGAACTTTCGTAGGCAAAATTGCTCGGCGGATACCTGTTTTACGATGTGTTGCAGAGACCTTAAACGCATTTTTTTGCGTTTTGGAACCCGTGAAATCGGAACCCTTTTAATCTGGTTGATAATTACCGCAGGATGTGCGGAAAGACAACTGGGCAGGTCCACTCCACAGATGGGTGTTGCAGAGCGGTTTTGGGTAAGGGTGCTGCTGCTTGACAATATCAGAGACTGCACATTAATGTCTCTTTCGCCATTCAGCGTTATCAACGCGCAAACACAGACCGCAGAGGCCCGCTTTGAGCAGCGCGATGGGCTGGTGAACATAAGTATCTCCGCTGATGGAATTGTGGTGGGCGGTCACCTTGTTAGTAGCGAGCAAGTGATTATTTTGCCCGACAAGCCGCACATCTTCAAATTAAACGGCAACGCTTATCGCGGCAAATTAAAGCTTGCAATCAATGCTGACAGCGATTCTTTTGATGTGGTAAACCTCGTTCCGCTTGAGCCATATTTAGCCGGCGTAGTGGGCGCCGAAATGCCTGATTATTGGGAACCGATGGCACTGCGGGCTCAGACTGTCGCTGCAAGAACATATTGCCTGTATATCAAGAAGCGTTTTGGCAGCAGGCGCACCTGGGATGTG
Source organism: uncultured Pirellulales bacterium (assembly GCA_964597535.1). GTDB lineage: Bacteria > Planctomycetota > Phycisphaerae > Sedimentisphaerales > Anaerobacaceae > CAZQYB01. The sequence continues at coordinate 2,340 of CAZQYB010000098.1, forward strand.
AGGCCGACAGCGGCGCATCAGGTTTATCTGGGGGTCGCCGCCGAATCAGCCCAAATTTGGGACGCTGTCTATAAAACATTCGGGCAGGTTTTAGTCTGTAATCGGCCTGACGGCACCGAGGATATTTTCCCTGCTTACTACAGCTCAACCTGTGGCGGCTACACCGAAAACAGCAAGTACGTATTCGGTGATTCCTTTGAACCGCTCGTCGGCGTACCCTGCCCTTATTGTAAGGATGTAGCTAAACCGAAGTTTTTCTTTTGGATGGCGCAGTTCGATAAAGCCGATGTTACAAGTAGGCTGTTACAGAGGTATCCAAAGCTGAAGCCGCTCGGAGAAGTCACAAATATCACCCCTGCCAGGCAAAGTAATTATGCTGGATTTTCACGATTGACTTTGGTGAAACTGCTCGGCTCAACCGGCAAGAGCGACTTTTTGCGGGCCGAAGACTTACGGCTTACAATCGACCCAACCGGCGGGAAACTACGAAGCACAATTTGCCGAATTATAAATATGGGCGATAAATGGGCATTTTTATCAGGCAGAGGTTATGGGCACGGCGTTGGAATGTGCCAGTGCGGCGCACAGGGAATGGCAAGGCAGGGTAAAACTGCAAGAGAGATACTTTTATATTACTATCCCGGCTCTAAAATTGTGAGCATTTATTGATTTATCGCTGCTGCGAAAGCAGGACTCGCAGAAAGACGTGGACAAAATGGATTCCCCCTTTTGCGGGAATGACAGAAGGAAGTTATGGCTAATTTCGAAGTTCTTTATAGAGACAGTGGTTCCGCTGCCCGGAGAGGCCTATTAACAACGGCGCACGGCAAGGTCGAAACACCTGCCTTTTGTCCGGTTGGCACAGCGGGCACAGTGAAGGGAATCACGCCACAGCAGCTCGAAGAAAGCGGTGCGGATATTATTTTAGCCAATATGTACCATTTGCTGCTGAGGCCCGGAATCGATTGCATAGAGAAGCTCGGCGGGCTGCACAGATTTATGGCCTGGAATAAACCGATATTGACCGACAGCGGCGGTTATCAAGTTTTTTCTCTAAGCTGGGATTCCAGGCGCAATAAGGGGCGTCCAGGGACCGGCTCTCTGACCAAAATTGGTGATGATGGTGTTGAATTCACCAGTCATATAGACGGTGCGAAAATATATCTGAATGCCGAAATCGCAACAAAAATCCAAAATCGACTCGCTTCCGATATAATAATGTGCTTCGACCAATGCACACCCTTTCCTTGCGAAGATTCTCAGTTAAAAAAAGCTGTAGAAAGAACTATCCGCTGGGCGAAGCGCGCTAAGGACTCCCACGCCAACGGCAGCCAGTTCTTATTCGGCATTGTTCAGGGGGGAACAGACACGCAACTGCGAAGTTACTGTGCCTCAGAACTTATCAAATTGGATTTCGACGGGTATGCTATCGGTGGCCTAAGCGTGGGTGAAGGACGGGACGATATGATAAAAACGGTTGTGCATACAGCCGGCCTTTTGCCGGAGTCTAAACCTCGATATCTAATGGGTGTCGGTATGCCGGCTGATATTATTGCTGCGGTAAAGGCCGGCGTCGATATGTTCGACTGTGTCCTGCCGACCCGAAACGGACGGAACGCTTTTGCTTTTACCGAGAATGGATGTCTGCGGTTGAGAAACAACAGCTATATAAACGATGCTGAACCAATCGAGGCTGACTGCGACTGTTACTGCTGCAGGAATTTTAGCCGGGGGGCGCTCAGACATTTCTTTAATGTGGGGGAAATGCTTGGACCAATATTAGCGTCCCTGCATAACCTGCGGTTTTATCAAAGACTTATGGCCCGAATAAGAGCAGCTATAGAAAGAGATGAATTTGCCGACTGGGCAGGCGAGCAATTAAAAAATGATTATTGATTATTGATAGTTGATGATTTAACATCTTACGTTAATAGGCAGTAATCTATTATCGACAATCAATTATGAAAGGAAGATAAGAATGAACAATATATGGATTTTGGCCCAGGCGCCGGGCAATGAGACGGCTGGAGGGATTACTTCCGAAGATCTCGATACCGAGACAACCGGAACAAAAACGGAAGTATCCGATTCTAACAGGCCGGTTCCCGAGGCACCGCCACGGGGTTTTTTGGGTAGGTATGGGAACTTGGTTTTCCTTGTTTTGATGTTTGTTATGCTTTACCTTATCCTTTTCAGAGGGCCTCGAAGAAAACAACAGCAGCACAGACAAATGGTTCAAACGCTGCAAAAAAATGATAGGGTCCGGACAATCGGCGGAATTGTCGGGGTCGTTGTCGATGTCAAAGGTGACGAAATCACGTTGAAAGTAGATGAGTCCAATAACACGAAAATAAAAGTTATCTCTTCGGCGATTGGAAAAAATTTATCGAAGGACAAATAGTTTGTAGTTGTGAGTTCATAGTTGATGGACCGGAAACTGTGGACCGGAGAGCACGAAGGAAGCAATTATGGATAAGAATTTGACTTGGAAAATCGCTTTAATTGTTGTTTTGGTACCCAGTGCGGCTCTTGCTTTATGGTGGTTTGGCTTAAACCAGGGGTTAGACCTGAAGGGTGGGACAAGTCTGATTTACGAGATTGACGCCGAGGGGCTCAAGGCGGTGGAAAAGAAAGGCTTGTCCGCAAGAATGATAACGGTTCTGAAAAGGCGAATAGACCCTGCCAACATTCAAAACCTTATATGGCGGCCGCACGGTAATACACGCTTCGAGATACAAATGCCTCTGGCAAGTGCAAAAGCGCGGGCGAAACGCAAGGATTATGAAAAGGCCCTTCGTGAGCTTCTGGAGGAAAATACCGGCCGTGCGGTAATCATACGGTCGATTCACAAACCGGCAGAAGAGCGAATCGAAGATTTCAATGATTTTGCCAGGGGCGACCCTAATAGATTAGCAATTCTCAGGAGTCTCGCGACAGCTTATGATGAGCGTCAGGACCTGCGGAATAAAAGAGATGCTCTCGCAGCCAAACTAAAAAGCCCTGAAAGTGAAATCTCCTCTGCAGGGCTTGACCTCGAGCAGATAAAGCTGAATGTGGGCTATTGGACCACTCTGGATGAGCAAGAGCTGACAAAATCACTAAAGGACTTTCTCGGCTCCGATGACAATCTGGGTCTGCTGACCGGATATGTGAAAATGTGTGCCGAATGGGCGGAGGTCGTTGAGCAGCTAACCAACGCCGAATCCGGCAAAAACACCCAATATAAAAATGCCGAAAAAGAACTCGACAGATTAAACCTTACTGAAGACGAGATAAACTTCATCCTGGTGATGCCGGCCAAGTCAGCCAGGAGAAGCTTGGCCCTTGAAGAACTCAAGAGCAAGTTTTCTGACCGGAAAGCTAAAATTGACAAAGTAGCGACGACATTCGATGAGTACCGCCCCTTTCAGGGCAGACTGGACGACCCAAGAGACCTGCAGCGGATGCTAAAAGGTGCGGGTGTACTGGAGTTTAGGATTTTGCCTATCCTGGGACATCCGGAAATAGACAACGATGAGATGAACAGCTATGTTGAGACCCTTAAAGCAAAAGGTCCCAGATATGCGTCAACCAGAGAATATGTATGGTGTGAGATAGAAGATATTAAGGAATGGAAACTATCGCAGTCGGTTGTAGGCCAATTTGGCGACAAGTGGTATGTTCTGGCCAGCAACAAGCAAAATGAGGCGATGTTGCACAACTCTGAAAAAAGAGAGTGGAAACTGGAAAAGGCTATGCCGAGCCAGGACGAAATGGGACGAAGAGCTATCCGTTTCAGATTGGACGAAAGAGGCGGAAAGTTGTTCTTTAAGGTTACGGGGAAAAATATTGACCGGCCGCTCTGCATACTACTCGATGGTCTCGCAGTATCGGCCCCGAATATCAAATCGAGGATATCCAGAAGGGGAACAATCACAGGCATGTTCAGTGAGACTGAACAGGAAGATATGGTGAACAAACTAAATGCCGGCTCATTGCCTGCGATGCTGATAGAGCCGCCTATCTCGGTGAATACGATTGGCCCGTCCATTGGTGCTGACAACCGGGACAAAGGTATTAGAGCTGGATTTGTCGGCCTTGCGGTAGTGGTGTTATGTATGGTGGTTTACTATATGCTTGCTGGCTCAATCGCCGATGTGGCACTGTTGTTGAACATACTTTTTATCTTGGCGGTAATGGCTTTGCTGAAAGCAACTTTCACATTGCCGGGCATTGCCGGTATCATATTGACCATCGGTATGAGTGTCGATGCCAATGTTCTGATTTTTGAGAGAATCCGTGAAGAGCAGCAAAGAGGCTCATCTGTTAGAGTCGCAGTAAGAAACGGTTACCAAAGAGCATTTAGAACTATTTTCGATGCAAACCTTACAACATTCATTACAGCCGCTATTCTTTGCTGGGTTGCTTCAGAAGAGATAAAAGGATTCGCTATCGTACTTATGCTCGGCATCGTATCGAGTATGTTCACCGCACTGTTTGTAACGCGCGTAATTTTCGATTATTTGTTGGCCAGGAGAATTATCAAAGAGCATTTGTCTATGCTTTGTCTAATACATAAGCCAAATATAAACTGGATGGCCTTCAGACCGATTTTCTTCTGCATCTCAATTCTGCTTATTGCGGCAGGGCTTTTTGTCTTCTTTACAAGAGACAATACGAAGAATAATAAATACGATATCGAATTTACCGGCGGAACTGCTGTCGTAATCAATCTAAAAGACGGCGCCGACCTCAGCAGACAGAATGTGGAAGATAAAATCCATGAAGTTGGGAGGAGTCTGAACAATTCTGCTCTTGTTGCGGCAAACGTTTACAGTATAGGCAAACCATATAGAGAAAACTTGTACAGGCAATATGCAATCAACACCACAGAGACAAACAAAACAAGCGCTACCGTAACTTTTGGCGAAAGTAGCTTTAAAACAGTTGATAGCGTAACCTCAGCAATTAAAAGGGCTGAAGGCAAATTTGGCGGCAAACTGAACAGTCTTGTAGTAGCAGAGCACGGTAGTCCCGCCGAATTTGTCATAGCAACAAGCCAGTTGAACAAATCTTTGGTAAAGGATGTGCTCTCGACGGCTTTTCCGGATGCTGACGTCTCAGAACCGGAACTTGAAGAGGTTGTCAATAATGCAATAGTAAAAGCTTTCGAGAACGAACTGGCAATCCAACAGAATCTTGAACCCGAAATCACTTCGCAGGATAAAGTGGACGAACATTTTATCGAATCTTATCCTGAGCTTATTGATTTTCTGGGTGGTATTAAAATCAACTGTAAAATCAAAAGGGCTGCTACGGGGCAGGAAATCGAGCAAAGATTTAAGGATTTGCGATTCAAGCCCGATATGAGAAACCTCGATTGGTATTCTTATAAAATTCTCAGTTCTAACCTGGGCACGCTGGACCAGAGCAAGCAGATAAAGTCGTTTGTTTATGTCAGTGCTGAACCGGAAGCGGGCTTACGCCAGTTAAGCAAGGATGAATGGGCACAATTTACTGCAAATGAAACAAAGAAAGTGCTGGGAGCTGTCGAGCTGGAGACGTCACTGCCACGGGTGACGCAGATAGACCCATCAGTAGGCGCAGAACAAAAGACACTGGCATTGATTGCTGTTATTTTATCGTTGTTCGCAATCATTGCCTATATCTGGGTTCGGTTCGGAAGTTTCCGCTACGGCATAGCTGCAATTATTGCCCTGGTTCATGATGTATGTATCACCCTTGGTGCTGTTACCGCGTGTACCTATATCGCAGCAACACCTATCGGTGAAAAGCTTCTGATAGGAGATTTCAAAATCAATCTGGCAATAATAGCAGCTTTCCTGACGCTAATTGGGTATTCGCTTAACGATACGATAGTTGTTTTTGACCGCATCCGGGAGAATCGCCGCAAGGCCCGCCTTGCCCCGATGACGATTAACAACAGTATCAATCAAACTATTTCCAGAACCATTTTGACGTCCTTCACCACTTTCATAGTTGTGCTGACGATGTATATCTTTGGCGGCCAGGCCCTTAGGGGCTTTACGTTCGCAATCGGCTTCGGCGTTGTGGTAGGAACTTATTCGTCTATTGCGATTGCTGCGCCTATACTGCTGCTGGGTACCAAAACCAAAAAGGAAAGTGGCAAGTAGGGATTGTAAATGGGACTTCAAAGGCGATAAAAAGCGTTTTGATTGCTAATCAAAGAAGGGAAAGTTAAGAGTTGTCCCTGGGCGGGCCGGAGTCGCCAATTACAGAAACTTTGCTGCCTTGCTGTCAATCAGCCAGGTAACCTTGTCGAGAACAGGCCAAAGGACGTGAATAGGGTAGAGCACTTCGTCAGGGTTGCTTGTTAGAACCTGCTTCAAAATTGCGGCTTTCTCCTCTCCGGAAACTAACACGACCAAGTGAGATGCAGCGCGTAAGACCGGATGTGTCAGGGTTATTCTATTGAGCTTCTCATCTAAGACATAAACGACACACGCCAGGTGGTCTGCGTCAAAAGGCGCGTAGGAATTGGGAAACAGCGAACCGGTATGTCCCTCAGCGCCCATGCCAAGCAAAATCAAATCAAATTCGGGGACTTGATTTTCGTGCAGACCGAAAACCTTTCGAATCGTTTCTTCATAGCACTGAGCTGCAACTTTAGAGTTGCTATATTCGGTTGGGATGCGGTGGATGTTCTCTTCAGGAATAGCAACTTTGGCTAAGAAAGTATTCGCGGCGAGCTTATAATTACTCCATTGCGAGTCCGGTGAAACGTATCGCTCGTCAACCCAGAATAATTGTATTCTATCCCAGGGCAGAGCTTTTGCCTGAGGCAGCTCGCTGAGTAGTTCAAAAAAACGCCTCGGTGTATTTCCTCCGGATATCGCCACGCAAAAAGTGTTTCTTGCTTTTATCGCTTTTTGCGCATGGACAGTGAAAAACTGGGCACATTGATGTGCAAGACTTTCAGAGTCGGATACGATCTCAACATTCGCCTTATAGCCTGCAGAAATTCCCATGCTTTCGACCCTTTTTATCGCACGAACGTGAATCAATATCATTATCTACTTTTGTGACTAATCTGGCCAGAAAATTTTTCGAAATGAATAAAATTTTATCGGCCTGAGCCGAGACTTTTTAACTCTCTACGAAAGAAACACTTACAAACAAAGCAGCAGTGGATATCCGGCCGGTATCAGGTAATATCGTCAATTTCCCACATAAATACCTTTAGCCGTTCTGACCGCAGTTTCTATCGCATCCGGTGGACATTCTCCTTTATTTCTTTGGCTTCGACCTGGTCGGTTACTATTTGGATGCCGGGTGTGCTGAGAGGATGAACAGTAGATTTGTTGACGATGCAGGCCTCCGGTTCAAAGAGCTTTCGGTCCACGTCATCGCCGGGGAGTTTGTTGTTCCAGATGACGAAGGGGACGCGGTCGGGCATTTCGCCGGCTAATGCGGCTAAATGGCGTTGGCGAGGTTACATTGCTTGAACCTTTTAAACAGGTAATCACTTTGCTGAGTTGGGGACGGGGTTGCGGGATTCGGCCCTATCCCCGGCAGTTTGCCGAATTGCTCGATTAAATCGTTCAAGGTTCTCGTGTAAACGCTGTTCATAGTCCCAAACCTGCTGTGCAAATAGCTTCTCTGAAAAAACTATTAAACGCGGCAGGTGCGGCTATGTCAACGGCCGCTGGTGCATTCCGTCGCCCGCTGAGCGCAAAAAAAAACTGGGCCGGCGTTTTTGTCGCCGGCCCTTGATTCTCTACTATTCTTACACTTTGCCTTTCTCTTCCTTTTCCTCCACCATTTCGGCGACGCTCTTCCCCCGCTTGCGC
>CAZQYB010000099.1:0-10120 GCA_964597535.1 uncultured Pirellulales bacterium
ATTGGGTTGTTGGTGTTGAAAAGCAAAATGATACAAGCTGGCCATGAGTTGGCTGTGGCAGCGCAGCAGGGCGATAGAGGTTCTGGGCTACAAAACGGTTTCTGTGGGTTTCCAATAAGAACACTGCGGCAGGTACAGCAGGGTATCAAAGACTTTATAAGATAAGGAATGGCCCTGTTTTAAACCTGCTGGTCGGCCTTCAGGTAAATCAAATTCTGTTCCCTAATGAAGAGGTCCTTTAAAACTATGCGGATAGTTATCTCTATCATCCTGACAGCGTGTTCAATGAAAACCCCAGCATAAAAATGGGATTTTTTATATGAATGGAATAACTCAGCAGTATCAAACTGCCTGCCAATGAGATAAACCAAAACGCCGTCGGACGTGCCTGGGGTGACAACAACAGTATCGCCGTCTTGGGTTGTATCAATCGCCCTTTGAATAGTTGCGAAAGCCGTCTCTGGGCTCAAACCGTCATTTGCATCGTTACCGGTAAGAGCATTGACGTAATAAACTGTGGTTGGCAGGGTAACTTGCACTTGTCCGTTTTCGACGCTGAAGCGCCACGATTGGTGCTACATACAACCCGCTTCACAGTCGCACCAGGCACGCGTGAAGACCGGGGAGCTGGGTATTATAGACCTGGTCGAATTTCAGGAGAATAGCGGAAATAGACGAGAGAAGATGGATGTCAATTCCGATTACGCCATAGAAGTCGTTGACTTCATCCAATGCGGGATATTGGCCGTTGCAGAACTGCTCTACCGCTTGTTCTGTAGGGCTGACAATAATTTCGCGGGGGTCAGCAACCGGCCTGTAGGTGATATCGGCAAATTCGGGATAGGTGGTGCGGATAGTGGATAAGTCATTGAAATTCTGCTCGGTTAAGCATTATTAGCAACGGTGGCGATGAGGAAAACCGAGATTGCAAAGACTACCATTACAAGAATAGATTGCCTTTTCATTTTTCCGGCCTTTTCTCGGTTGTTTTCGGCAAGTCATTAGCAAAGAGGCCCTTCGGCCTGTTTCCACTATAAAGACGAATGAGAGCGACAAAGATGCAAAAAATTGTATATTCTCTGCGAAAAACCCAAAATAAATTGCGGACTAAATTTGAGATTGGCGAGGCGAGTATAACATCGCCGTGCCGGCAGGTAAAAACTGAGCGATGCAGGACTCGAACCTGCGACCCGCTGATTAAGAGTCAGCTGCTCTACCAACTGAGCTAATCGCCCATATAGCTAAAAAATACCTGCAGCATCAAACGCTGCGCAGTTACTTTACATTATACTGGGTGATACTGCAAGAAAATTAAGAGCAAATCACAGGACTGTGGGAGCAGATATCCAAAAACGGACTAAGAATTCCACTGTCTGGATACCAAACCACCAAACACCAAATGGGGTGCGCAAGTGGTGCGCACCCCATAAGTCTAAAGAGTTGGTTTATTGACTTGTCCGACGCGGCTGTATTTTCATATTCCTGTCATACTCCATAGTGTAAGTGTATTTGACAACAGCAGCGTTCTCGCCGACAGTATTCGGCTTTAAGTTAAGGTCCCAACGCAGAATGCTTTTTTTGCGGAGCGTACGCAGGTATTCACTATTCTCGCTTAAGCCGGGTTTAACTTCTCCAAGTTCAATCTTGATTGAATCGCTGTCTGAATACGGCAGCCGGTCGAGCAACTGTAATTTCACCACAGTGTTTTTATAATTGCTCAAAGCAACACGGTAGTGATAAGTGTCGATGCGGTTTCCGCCCTGGATGCGCGTCTTCTTCTTGTCGAGCTCGTGGGCTACCTGAACCTGCGAATCTATGCCGAAGCCGGCGGTGAATTTTTCGCCGATGGTAACCTGCGGCAATTGGCTTTTGCCGACGAATTCGCCGTTGCGGAACATACTGGCTTCGCCGGGCAAAAGGATAGGCCCATTCTCGTTAAACAGTTTTCCCTGTAGATAAACATAATCCGTCAGCAGCGGCGTTGCGACCAGGGTAAACTCGGCCTTGACGCCGAACGAGGCGATGGTAACAAGCTGCTGGTCGCTTCGACTGGGCAGGGTGAGTTTGCCGTACAAATCATACGTTACGCTGACACCTTCGTTGCGAGCGATTTCGGCCAGTTGTTCCTGAAACTCCTTGACCTGCCCAACATCAGCGTTGATGAGAAAAGTTTGGTTGTCGATTGCCAGCAGGTTAAGTGCAGCATTGGCGTTAAAACCCATTTTGATATTGGCTCTACGGGACTTTTGAAGTTGCCGGATATTTTTCAGGTCGGCAAAACGACTCTGCTGCTCGATTTGCTGGGCCCGGTCGGAGCGGGAAAAACCTACAAGCATCGGTTCGAGGACAGGAGGCGCAGCGACCATAGTCGGCTCAGCGGTCGAAAGGCTCAAAGCTACGCCGTTCCAATCTTCACCGCTTGTTTGGTTGACGACTGCGTTGTATTCAATCAGGACGGTTGATTTTTGGGGATTGGCCCGCAGATTATACTGCTGTCGCCAGTTGGCGCTATTGACAAGGTAGTTGAGTTCGATAGAGGCCTTTTTCTTATCGTCTTTTCTTACGAACAGCACTGCTTCTCGCTCTCTGCGGGACCGGCCGGTGTCAAGCTCTCTGCGTTTGCGATTAAGAAGCTCCAGCTCCTTTTTAAGCTGGGCTATGTGGTCCTCTATTCCCAGTGACTTTTCATGCAGCTTGTTCCATTTGCCCTCCAGATACTGCGCCAGCGATTGGATTTGTTCGGCCTGCAGCACTCCACGATTTAAATCGACCTTTGAACCATCGATAGTCAGTTTCCAGAGGCCTTCATACTTGGCCCAAAGCTTGCCGCCGTGCTTGTGGTTCCTTTCTGCATGACGAATTTGATTTTTCAGGCTCTCAATCTGCTCATCGAGTTCCTTAACTTCTTCCCGCGTATCTTCTTTGACCGCCCTTTCTCTGTACCTTACGCTCACGACCTTGACATTTCCCGAAGTCTGGGCGTAGAGACTTTCGGGAACAATCTTGGCCGGCAGGTTCGTAATAATTAGCTCGGAAGTGCCCTGCGGCAAACCAGCTTCGATGGTGCGGGTTACCAGGGCCTGGCCCCGATAGACCGTTACCTTTGTGATGGTGCCGGTTGTTGTCGGCACCTCGGCAAAAGCGGCTGTGGCCAGTACACAAACTACCGCAATTGCCAGCATGAAAATTTGCGTTTCCTTTTTCATTCTTCGCTCCTTTCAAAAAGGTTCTAAAATCAGTCTGTACGACCGACTGGGAACTAAATCACAAATGGACAACCTAATTCGACGCTCAATCCGACGGCACATACCGCTCATATTTGTAAGTCAGGGTCTTGGTTGCGCCTTTTTTGAGCTTGATTCCCCAGCGAACGCTGCCCACTCTTTCTACAAGCCTCAGCTTTGTGGGGTCAGCCTGAACCACTCCGTTATCTGACGCCGAGATAGGCTTGCCCTGAACCGAAACCACAATTATGATATTGGCTGTTTCCTTCTCAAAGTTGCGAAGTTTCAATTTGCCCTGGAGCGTTACAAGGTCCAGGAAGCGGTCCCTGCGTGGCTCGTGAGCTTTTGGTTTACGGTCGATTTCTGACTCAGACTTGTCATGAGCTACATTAACCGCCTGCGCTACGGGTATTTCGCATTTGCCGCCTTTAGGGGTATACTTTAAAAGGTCTTCGCTGAGAGGTCGTCCCTCGCTGACTGCCAGATAGGGTCCGGTTGTCCAGGCGGTATCAGTGTTATTATGAAGCACAAGGAAATGCTCCATACTTTCGGGCGGTGACCAGCGATACACATGAGAATACTTTATCTTCTTAACGAATAGCGTGACAATCGCCTTTTCACCTCGACGCAGGGTTATGTCCTTCTTCGTATAAACGGTGTAGTCAGTTGCGGCGGCACCACCCATCCTCGGGAGGTTACCCAGTATCCTGTCCACATCATCTTCGCCCGAACGTTCCTCAAGATAGATACCTCCTCCCCCGAATTGGTCGGCACCTGCGATATTTGAGGTAATCGCCGCTCTGCTCATAATCTGAGTTGCTATCTGCCTTGGCGCCACCGCCGCCCCTATCGTCCGGATAACCTGTCCGACCGCTATCGGCGCCATGTAATCCGTATGCAGAAAGTGCGGCACACCAACGACGAAATGAATATCACAATGTATAAGGTCCTCAGCTTCGTTGACCAGCGTCCCACGCAGCATCAGTTCTGCCGTTGTCTCATCCAAGACTTTAAGCGTATACTCGGGAATCCAGGTGATGCCCTTACGAAGGTAAGCCATTCCAAGGGTGGTTTCTTTCGGCGCCTCCTCGGCTTCGCTTTCTACATGGAGGCGAACCGGCAAATCAAGAATTTGTATTCTTGAAACGCCTTCAACAGGCACGGCGAAGCTGTTGTCCTGATTCTCGAGGACAATGAACTCCGGGCCTACCGAAACAAGCTTGCCTGCCGCCGTTCGGTCGGCACTTTTGTGCTTGTAGGTCAATTGAACTCTGAGGTTCTTGCTGGCCTCCAGGCGGCTTCGCTTATAAGCTGTGTCTTTCGGAGCATCTTTGCCGTCGAAATCGACAATCTCGCCCGGCCCAGAGCCGACAATGTCCACAAGGTGGTCCTCATTAAGTGAGTAGATTGCCAATGTCCCGAAAGCAGCGGGCGGTACCTGCTGTGCTACACACCAACCGTCGCGAAGACCCACCTTGCCCTGGCGGATGAAAAAACCGAGACCATTCTTGAATACGGCAACAGACTCCACGTGCGGTTTCCACAGGTGCGGGTTTTCCTCTTCCGGCTGCTTGCTGGAACTTACCTGCGCCTCTACAAGCGTCGCAGTCAGTAGGCAAATCAGCGCAATTGCCAGCGCGAGGATTTGCGTTTCCTTTTTCATTTTGTCGCTCCTTTCAAAAAGTTTTAGAATCATTTACGTCCTCATTAGATTAAATATACGACCGAAACGAGTGAGAACCAAGTAAAATGCCTGTAAAAAATGAGTGGGGTTTTTTACAAAACTTTTACAAACGTTACGGTTGTTTTTAGCTTATAATATACGGTAGCAGGTTTGTTATGGTAGAAGATGCGCACATATTAATAGTAGAAGACGAGCAGAAAATCAGAACGGCCCTTCGGGACTTCTTAGAGTTCCACGGCTTTAAGGTGAGCGAAGCTATGGATGGGCTGGAAGCTGAACGCACTGTGGCCGGGAAGCAGTTCGATTTGATTTTGCTCGACCTGATGCTGCCTAAAATCAGCGGCGAACAGTTGTGCACGAAATGGCGTCAGGAGGGCCTGCAAAGCCCTATTATTATGCTGACGGCCAAGGGACAGCAAAAAGAAAAAGTGGCGGGCCTTAACCTCGGCGCCGATGATTATATCACCAAACCATTTTCGCTTGAGGAGCTGCTGGCCCGAATAAAAGCGGTGCTGCGACGAACAGACCCGGCGAGAGCAGTTGGAAAAAATTTTAAGTTTGCAGATTTAGACGTTGATGTTGCAGCATTGAAAATAAAACGGAATAACGAGGAAACAAAAATTACAAAACGCGAGGCACAAATCATACGGCATTTCGCGGCAAATCCGAACCGCGTCATCGGTAGAGAAGAACTCTACAAGGAGGTTTGGAACGAGACAATGACGGAGTTGGGCACCAGGACGATGGATATGCATATAGCCAAGCTGCGAAGCAAGATTGAGCAGGATTCTGCGGAACCGCAAATTATCAAAACCGTCCGTGGCGCTGGTTACAAATACGAAACTTGACCGTAATCAGGACAACTGAAAACAAATGTATAAACGACTTATTATTTTATCGGTGATAATTGTTGCCGCCCTCGGTGGGTTGACGGCGCTGGGATATCACGCCATTGAAAAATGGTCACAAGGCCTGAAATTGGCACGTCTGGGTGAATTTGCCGATGTAGCAGAACAAATCAGACAGGACGTCAAACGCAAGCTGGACGAGTTCATAAGCTCGGAAGAAAACCGGCGTTACACCGATTATCAATATTATCAAGCTGACGAAAACATTACACGCGGTCAGCAGAAAATATCGATATTTAATTCGCCGCTGAGCGGTCAGCTCGAGCACGGCCTCGCGTACGGCCACTTTCAAATCGATGCGGGTGGCAATGTTCTCACGCCGAATGACCTCCTCATACAAAATGCAGATGTAAAAAGCCTTTCTGATGAACTCTATGCCAAAGCGGTATCCAATACTATAAATATCAAGAATAGCGTGGTGCCTGCGCTGAACGGCCTGATGATAAATTCAGTTGACGCAGACGTTGACAAAAAAGCCACAGCTCTGCGCAGTACTCGATTGAAAGCGGCCAAAGAAGAGGGGCTGGCCAAAGGTCAAAGCCGGAAAAGGCGAAGAACAGAAAAAGGCCAGGAGCTTCAAGACCAAAGTGGAGCGAATTATCCTATTGAGAGTCTGGACAACAGAGACCGTAAGGCTCAGGTCATAGAGCAGCTCAACGTTGTTTTTCAAACCAATATAGCCGCTAATACCAGTAATGCCGACGGCGGCGGAATACAAATAGATGATTGGTCATCCCACCTCGACCAGCAGCAACAAGCACGGATGTCCAGGCAGGCAGAACAAAGCCGCGAGCCGGAAGTTGATGCCGACAATATAAATGCCTTGCTTAATGAGCAACAACTGGCAGTTCAGGGTAATATGGATGAAACCGTGCAGGTCACGATTGAGCCGTTTGTCCCGCTGATTGTTCCACAAAACGCTAATGACCAATCGATATTTGACGGCCAGGTGTTCCTGGTAAGGCATGTGCGAATCGAGGACAGGCACTTTTGGCAGGGATTTCAGCTTAATGAGGCCAGGTTAATCTACGAGGTAAAAGAGTCCGCTAACCACCTTATGCGCGAAGGTATGAGCTTTGAAGTGACGCAAACTGAAAAGGAAGGTGAAGACACCGCCTATAGAGCAACTCTCGATTTTGGCTTTGGGAATTTGATATTGGATTTTAAGGATAATCCTGCTTTGATTGGCAGACAAATAACTCAGTTGCGCATTTGGTATTTCAGTATTATTGCGATTGTGCTCTTGGCGGCGACGCTGGGACTGGCAAGCTTATGGCGCAATGTGCGGGCGCAAATCAAGCTGGCACAAAAAAAGGATGACTTTATATCGGCTGTCTCGCACGAACTCAGAACACCTCTGACTTCAATACGAATGTACTCGGAAATGCTCGAAAAAGACTGGGTAAAATCGAAGGATAAACTCGCTGAATATTACAGAAGTATGCGGCAGGAGAGCGAGAGACTCAGCCGACTGATAGAGAACATGCTTGACTTCTCACGCATCCAAAGGGGACGTAAAAAATATACGTTCAGCATAGGCGACTTAAACAAATGCATCGAAGGTGTGGTCGAAATGATGGCGCCCTATGCGGCACAGAACGGCTTTTCGATAAAAACACATCTCGAACAGCTTGAGCAAACAGCTTTTGACAGCGACGCCGTAAAGCAGATAGTAGTCAACCTGCTGGACAACGCAATCAAATATGCCCGAAATGCAGATGATAAGATTGTTACAGTCCGGACCAGGAGCGACGGGCAATTCGTCTTCATTGAGGTCGAAGACCATGGGCCGGGCGTGCCACATCGGCAACGTAAGAAAATCTTTGAGGAGTTCTATCGCACCGATGCCGAAGCTACGCGTGAAACCGCTGGAACGGGTCTCGGCCTTGCACTGGTCAAAAAATTCGCCCAGGCACACAACGGCTTTGTGGAAATATTGACCGCCAGGCCGGCGGGTGTAATTTTCCGCGTCGGCTTGGCCACGCAAAGTTAGACCTGACTTTTGCTCCCGTCAATCTGAATTTATCAATGTACTGGAACCACTCCTGTACTTAAGAAACCAACTGATTTGAGTACCATAGGCAATTAAAAATCATAAGGCCCCTACAAAATAACCGAACCGGGCGGGAATGATTAGATTTGAAGACGATATTCGCCGGATAACACGGCATCACCATTGAAACTCGACTGGGCCCGGAAGGATTCGAACCTTCGACCAATGGATTATGAGTCCACTGCTCTAACCGCTGAGCTACGGGCCCTCAAACCACAACCACTTTAAATCGAACCCAAAAACATTGCAAGGAAATTCATCCCCCTGCTGTCCTACCATACACATTTTAGGCTGTGCCAAATTCCTATCAGCCGTTCCGCTATCCCGGAATGTTCAAGCAGCCCCGAAACGCTCTGAGTCAGGTACTGCTTCCTGATAACAGACATTATGAGCTTTAGAAATTCTCTTGTACGTACTTGACCGCGTTGTTAAAGATTGTCATTCCGTCGGCATCTGTTTTATTCTTTAAGCGGGACCAGTGTGGATGTTGAGTTGCCCGAACGTGCCTTTCCGGATGCGGCATAAGTCCCAGGACCCGGCCTGTACCATCTGTCAGGCCGGCTACCGAATCCACTGAGCCGTTCGGATTAACAGGATAGCCGCCTTCTTCGCCGTTTTCATCTACATACTTAAACGCGACGTGTTTCTGTAACTTTAACCTCTCCAGAGTGCTTTCATCTTTCGTAACAACTTTACCCTCAGCGTGTGCGACCGGAAGATAGATTTGTCTGCCCCTCTCAATGAAAATACATCTTTCAGTCTGCGGCGCAAGGTACACCCATCGGTCTTCGAACTTGCCGCTGTCGTTATAGGTTATGGTAACATCTTCCTGGCGTCTGCTTGAACTGTCACCCGGCAAAATCCCCGTCTTGACCAGCACCTGGAACCCGTTACAGATTCCAAGCACCAGTTTCCCATCTTCTATGAATTTTCGTATCGGCTCAGAGAGATGCTGCACGACTTGATTTGCCAGAATTTTACCGGCCGCCACATCATCACCATAGCTGAACCCGCCCGGAAAAACAAGTATCTGGAATTCCTCGAGCAGTTTCTTGTCCTCGATTATCCTGTTTATATGCACACGCTGAGCTTCCGCGCCTGCCAGCTCGAGGGCGTGCTCGGTCTCCATATCGCAGTTTATCCCCGCCGCACGCAATACTATTGCTTTCACTTGTGTCATTGACGGTCCTTTTCCTGTTACCAATCAAGCGGTTCTTGCCAAGCTCGTTTGAGCTTATCCAGTTCTAATTCAATAACGGCCTCACCGCTTTCTGCTTTTATACTAAGCGTTTTGTTTGTCGTCACCTTTCCGATTTGCCCGAAGGGCAAGTTGAGCATCAGCTTCGCAAAGGCATCGTAATTTTCCGGCTCAACTTCAACGATATACCGCGAGTTTGATTCGCTGAACAGTTGTGTATCTACTCGCGAACAGTCTTTGCCTTTCGGCAGACCTCTCAGGTCCGCTTCTATACCGACCCCGCCGGCAAATGCCATCTCCGCAAGTGCCACCGCCAATCCGCCTTCGGAGCAGTCGTGGCAACTAACTGCAAGCCCCTGGGTTACTGCATCAGCTATCTTTGCAGCGATTTTCGGTGCCGTTTCCAAGTCCACCCTGGGGACATTGGCTCCGAGCTGGCTATGAATCTTGTAATAGTGAGAGCCGCCCAATTCATTTTTCGTCTCACCAACTATAAAGAGCAGATTGCCCGCTTCTTTGGCGTCCATCGTTACGCACTTGTTAACATCATCCACTATCGATATAGCGCTTATCAGCAGCGTTGACGGAATGGAAATTTGAGTCCCATCTTCACACGAGAATTCGTTATTCAGCGAATCCTTGCCGGAAATAAACGGCGAATCAAATGCAATCGCGCCATCGTAGCACGCCTGGGCCGCCCGCACCAACGGCCCGAAAGTCTCCGCCTTCGTGCAGTTGCCCCAGCAGAAATTGTCCAGCAGTGCAACCCTGTCGGCTCGCCCGCCTACACACACAAGGTTCCTGATTGCCTCATCTATCCCAGCCAGTGCCATCCGGTAAGGGTCAATATCGCCGTACAGCGGATTCATCCCACAGCTTATGGCAATGCCTTTGTCAGAGTCGAACTTCGGTCTTATCACCGCCGCGTCGCCGGGCCCATCGTTATTTACGCCTGTCAACGGCTTAACAACCGAGCTGCCCTGAACTTCGTGGTCATACTGACGGATTACCCATTCCTTGCTGGCGACATTATAAGAAGAAAGAATCAGCAAA
>CAZQYB010000100.1:0-10102 GCA_964597535.1 uncultured Pirellulales bacterium
TTGTAAACTGTTAATTATAAATTGTCAATTGTCGTTTGACAGCTACTCGGCCAATCACTAATCTATTTCTATGGTTCGGGTTTTGCAAATTTTGGCTTTGAGTTTGGTGGTTACGCTGCTGGGGGGCTGCAGTGGGCCTGAAGAAGACAAGCCGATATGGGAGCAGGTCAAAATGGGTGATTTAGTGGCCCCTAACACCGCGAAACGGCCCAGCGACCAATTGTTAAAGACAATAAATTTTAACGTTTATATTTTTGAAATACCAGCAGGGAAGATTGGGCTGTTAGATGACATTTGGCGGATGCTGCACGTATGGCCATTGCAATTTAATGATTACGATGCGTTCTGCGCCAACTCATTTTCTGCCGGCTTTGGGCAAATCCGGATGTGGACTAAAATCTCCGATTTATTGCGTGACGCCGGCGCTAAGAAGACACCGACGGTCTCATTGTTGCTGTCCGATGGGCAAGCTGATGACCTTATCGTAGCAAGGTTGTACAGGGAACAACCCATCTTTTATACCTCGACCAGCGGCTCAATGGAGGGAGCAACTATTGGGCCCGGCACTCTTGCCTTGCGGATAAAAGTTGAGAAAATCCCCGGCTCGAGGGGTGTATGCAATGTTAGGGTCCATCCTGTATTTTCATCACCGATGATGAGTTCAATCCCGCAATTGGCGGCCCGTGCAAAAGCCGGTGAGCTGGACTTTATCTGCGCCGGTTTTAGATTAAAGATGAGCCCCGGCGATTTCTTCCTGCTCGGGCCCAAAGAACACATCAGCGACCAAATGACTTTGGGCAGTCTGTTCTTCAGCAAACCCGGAGGCAGTCTGTTCTTTACTAAATCCAAAAGCAGCTCATCGGCTGTCAAACCCGAACGTAAACCAGCTATCCGAGTATTTTTGGTAGTTTGTACGAGTATAAACTTTTAAGTCGGTATATGTTCAACCCAGCGGTAACACTAACCCGATGCGGCGATTACAGCCGGCCGAAAATTGCTGAGGCGATTGCAACACAATTCAAACTTCTCGGCGGAGTGGAGAAATTTGTGCGACCGGGTGATACCGTCCTGCTTAAGCCCAATTTCATTGCACCGAGGTCTCGCCGTTGTGCCACACAGACGGACCCTGCGGTAATCATCGAGACAGCTAAGCTCTTAAAGGATTTTGGCGCAAGGCCTTTTGTCGGCGACTCGCCGGCCTGGGGCAATGTGTTTACCTGCGTAAGAAAGCTGAAATTGGAAGAGCCGCTGAAGAAGCTGTCCGTGCCGGTGAAACAGCTCAATAGGCCAAGAAAATGTCGGATAGGAGCAGGCCATACCAAGGTTGGTATAAGCTCAGTTGCACTCGATGCCGATGTCATCATAAACCTTCCAAAGTTCAAAACGCATCAGCAATTAGTGGCGACGTTTGCGGTCAAAAATATGTTCGGCTGTGTCAGCGGTAAGCGGAAAGCGCTTTGGCACTTTGCGAAGGGCGGAAACTTTTACGATTTTTGTGAGTTACTTATCGATATATTCAAGTTTCTCAAACCGGCGTTGACCATCATCGATGCTGTCTCAGTGATGGACGGCCCCGGCCCAATTAAGGGCAGGGCCAGACCGCTTGGTTACTTGATAGGGGGAACCGAACCAATCGCCTGTGAAACTATTTGCTGTGGGCTTGTAAATATCAAGCCGGAAGAGCTGCCGATTATAAAGACAGCGAGGCAAATGGGGTTTGGCTGCTCGGAGCCGGACAAGATAAAAGTAATAGGCGACAATCTCCCGCAAACCGTTTGCACGGACTTCGAGCTGCCGGAACTTATTCCCTTGAGGTTCTCTTTGCTGCACGTCTGCAAAAGTATCTGCAGGCAAATCCTGCTCCTTGCCAAATCTGCGATAAAGAAATTCCATTTTGACCGCGGCTGAGCATTCTCGACCAGACCAAAGGGATGCAGCTTGCTATGATCATACACCTTATCTTCCTTAGGGGGATACGATGTTCCCTGGCTATCCCACGTCGCAAGCAAAAAAGTGCTGACAATTCTATATGAATGTGTAAAATAGGGGAAGAAAATGTTAGTTGGACCTATGCTACGTTTTTGGCCCCGGCCTGCGTCAGGGCTTTTTTCTTGCGCTAAGGCCTCCGTACTATGCGGTGAACAGCCAAAAGCTGTGCATCTGCTCACTATCTGGCCCTTGACGGGGGTTTTATCGCCGAATTTGGCTCGAGAGACGTGTTCTAAAGCCACTTTATCAGAAACAGCTTTGAAAATTTTGCTGCCGGCGCTTATTTTTGTTGACCTGACCAACAAAATGACTACAATATAATATGGTAAGGTATTGGTATTCTGGGGAGGTTCTCCAAATCTCCCTCCTGCCAAAGTAGTGGCCCCCGCGCCTTTCGCTCCCTGCGAACGCGGGGGTATTTTTCTATTAAACCACGGTAAGAAAAACTTTATTCATCCTTAAAATTCTCTAAAATCGCCTTGTCCTGCGTAACCTGGGTTAGGTCAAAAGCAGGTTTTTCCAAAGACTCCGGCGCAGACCAACGCCGGCCCCATCTATTATCCATCCACTACCGTACAGCAAGCTCCTTTGTATTCTATGCCTCGAAATTATATAGGATTTTTGAAGCAACTATTTGCCCGCCCCCTTTGTTGTCTGCGACAGCAGACAAGGGGGGCCTGGAGCCCCCTCCTCCTGTCAACGGGCCGACCAACGTGCCTGAAAGCATCTGCGCTGCTGAAGGACTGACAATCCGGATGCGGAATTGTTGTTACTGAGCCCTAAGTTCGTGCCTTTAATAAGTGGAACGGAAGCTTCGGAACCGGTTTTTCAGTATATATAGGCCGTTATTGGGTATTGGTTCACGCGACAGCATTCTTTGATGAACATCTCCGAGTTGATAAGCGTGCCGACAAGTAACGGTACTGATAAATGTTGGCTTCGAGCCTGATATGTGAAGTCCTATTAAATGGCGTCGTTTACATCTGACGGGTTGGTCGAAGCTATTCCGACCCAAAAGAACCGCCGGGGAAAGGAGATGTATTATGTCAACGTCAAAATACCGAGAGAAGGTTAAAATTGTTTTCGTAATTTTTGTCGCGACGTTAATGTTGTCGGCTGAACCTATCTTAGCAAAGAAAGCCAGTAGCAGGAGCGGCAAATCAGGCGGTGGTAGTCAAAAAACTCAGCAAGTTAAAAAAAGTTCGCCCGCCCCCAAAGTCAGGCGTCCCTCAAATATCAGCAAAACCCGCACCAGAGTTACTGCCGCTCCACGAGCAGCCGGGCCTCAACCCAAACAGCTGCCAAGGCGAATCACTTCGAGAAGAACCGTTAAATCCAGCTTTCGCCAAACTCGTAGTACAGGTTCAAGCCGTCGTACTATCCGCAGGCCTAATATAACCTTTAATGTTACCAAGTCCCCCCAGAGAAGTTTGAGCGCGAGCACGCTCTCCGGCAGCTCTTTCGGCGGCAAGAGGTTAACAGGAAGTAGCCCTCGTATAAGGAGGTCGGTGGTTATAAGCTCGAACAAGCGCATAGGTTCGGACAAGACCTCGGGTATCGTGGAGTCAATCAGTGTGAAAAAAACTGCTGTTACTACACCGGAAGGAGCTACTCGCGCCAGTAAACCCAAAGCAACCATTAAGGAACCCGTGAAGAGCTCTAAATCCGGTCGAGAGCGTATAGGCCAAAGTATCAAAGCCGATAAAAAGGTGCGTGTTACTACTGTTGTAAAAGCTACTCGCGATAGTAAGCCGAAAATTTACACTACCAAAACGGTGGAGAATAACAGCAACAAAGTTCTGAGAAGTTCCAGAATAATTGTTAAGAGGCCTGAAAAAGGGACCAAAACCGGCCAGAAAAATTATGTAACAAGGGAAAAGACAGGTTTAAGCTCAGGTAATCGCACAAGCTTCCGGGGACGTTCTTTGTTCACGCGTCCGGCGAATGAAAGGAGTCAACACATCAGACCGGCGAATGAAAGAAGTCAACACATCAGACCGGCGAATGAAAGAAGTCAACATATCAAAACGGTAAACAGGAGAGTTTTTGTTAGGTCCAGGCCGGTTGCCTCTCGCCCCAGAAAGGCGATTGCAAAGCGTGACGGACACCGTTTCGGAAGAGGGAGGTCTTCGACCGTAGTATATCGCGAACGTGCCGATGTAGTTGGACATACCCGTCGGAATGAGCACATATACTTCGACCGCCACAATCGGATACGCCACAGAACAGTCCGGCCGAGGAGTCGTTTCGCAGTGTACTACAACTGGGGACATCGCTTCGCATTTCGGTACTTTTATCCTTACTATCACCGCAAATACGTCTTTGTTAGTCTTGGTGGATATTGGCCAGTGGGATACAGATACGCCCGCTACTACTGGTATGGCTGCCACCCTTACTGGTGGCACGGATACTATCCTGTCGCCCATGAAGTAGGAGGTGAGACATACAACTACTACACATACAACTACTACAACGGTGATACTGTTGCGTCGCAGTCCTCCCCCTCAACATCTGGTATTGGGCCCGTTGACCACACTACTTTTGCAGATGTTCGCGAAAGGCTTGCGCAAGAAGCGGTCGAAGAACCCGACGAGGAGACACTTGCCGACATCTACTTCGGAGACGCCGTCAAGGCTTTCGAGGCCGGCCATTACGACATAGCCGCTGACATGTTCGCCAGGGCAATCGAGCTTGCACCCGATGATATGGTACTTCCCTTTGCCCATTGTCAGGCCCTTTTCGCCAGCGATAAATATATAGAAGCAGCAGAGGTCCTCCGGTCGGCTTTGGCAAATGTCTCACCCGAAAAGGAGGGTGTCTTTTATCCCCGCGGGCTGTATCCCAAAGATGATACTCTCTCCGAACAAATAGACCGCCTTGCCGAAAAAACCGAGCTTTACGGCTTCGACGGTGACCTGCAACTTCTCCTGGGTTACCAGTTGCTCGGCATCGGCGAAATTGACGAGGCCGTTGAACCCCTGCGGTTAGCCGGTCAGGACCTGCAGAATGCATCTTCGGCAGCGGCGCTGCTTGACCTTTTGGAAAAAATCAGAATCCAGAGCGCTGATGATACTGATAAGTAAACGTTTTGGCAGGGTGCGAAGCAATGAGAGAAAGACATTTGACACAATTGACAGCCGCCGTATTTTTCACAGTCGCCTCCATATCCCCTGCGCTGGGGGGCGAGTGGGTCGAATTTGCCGTTTATGCTACAGCAGACGTTCAGCAGTTCCCTGATATTTACGGAAACATCATAGTCTGGCAACAGCTTGTTGACGGAGACTTTGACATTTACGCCGCCGATGTTACCGACCCTCTCACCCTATCAGTTTTTGTCGTTGCCGAATTTGCCGATGACCAGCAGGCGCCTTCCATTTACGAAAACACTGTGGTCTGGCAGGATTACGTAGAGACAGACTGGGATATTTGGGCGGCGGATATTAATGAGCCAGCTGAGCCGCAGTTTTTTGTGGTTTCCGAGTATCTCGATGTTAATGAAGAGTCGCCTGCAATTCACGGTAATATAGTTGTCTGGCAGAATGATTATTTTGGTGACCGGGACATCTCAGGAACAGATATCACCGACCCCTGTAACCCGGCCGAATTCTCTATAGCCGCCTATGGCTTTGAGCAGCAGGTCCCCGCTATTTACAAAAACACTGTCGTGTGGCAGGATGATTATTTTGACGACTGGGACCTTTTTGCAGCCGACATCTGGATGAGGAACAAGCCCGTAGAGTCTCCTGTCTCGATTGTTGAAAGGGACCAGCAAAACCCTGCTGTCTGGGCCAACATAGTAGTCTGGCAGGATGACTTCTCTGGCGATTTGGATATTTACGCTGCTGATATCACTGACCCTGCCAATGCAGTTGAGTTGCCCGTCTGCAACAACACCTTTTCGCAGCAGAATCCCGACATAGACGGCAACATAATTGTCTGGCAGGATGACCGAAACGACAACTGGGACATTTACGGTTACAACCTTACCAGACGAGAGGAATTTCGAATCACCGATAATCCTTACGACCAGACCAACCCTTCCATAAGCGGCAATATAGTAGCCTGGCAGGATAACCGCAGTGGAAACTGGAACATATATGCGGCGATACTCGACGGCCCCGAAGCTGCACAATGTATGTCCTGGATGCCAGGCGATGTTAATGGTGACTGCAAAATTGATTTTGTTGACTTTGCAGTAATGAGCTCTCACTGGCTCGAATGCAACCTTGAGCCGCAGGAAGCCTGCAGACAGTAGTATGAATATGCAGTCTTCCGCTGCCGAGCCTTAGACGGTTCCCTGCTTGAGTACTTCGGTCAGCGGGTGGCAAAATAACAAATAGTAACAGATTTGTGAAACACATTTTATCAGGTTTGATGGAGGTGACAAAAATGGCTAAGAATATGATGACAATTCTGGTAGTATCTGTTGTGAGCTTAGCACTGGCGTTCGTCGCGGGTTGTGAGAGCGACGCACAAAGCGGTGCTGCTATTGGCACTCTTGCCGGCGCCGGCATTGGGCAATTGGCAGGCGGCGATACGGAATCAACATTGATTGGAGCAGCGGTAGGCGGTGGTATTGGTTATATGCTGGGCAACGAAGGCGACAAGAAAAAAGCACAGGCCGAAAGGACCTACCTGCACGAGGAAATGAACACGGTTGTGGTCAATGTTACTAACCGGAATGGTTCAATCGTCCAGGTGCCGCTGAGAAAGCACGGCGTTGGTTATGTTGGCACAAGAGGTGAATATTACCCCACGCTGCCAACCCAGGAGCAACTACGGCCAGTGTACGGCTTTTAGCGGCCGAGTGACCATTTGTTTATGTGGATTATAAAAGATTTGAGCGTTTTATTAACTGTGCGGCTTTTCATAACTTGGCTATTGAATAAATAGTGATTTTACAGTAGAATAGTGGTTGCTAACCTGTAAGCTGGTGCCTTTTATAGATGGGGCACAAGCTTCGTAACATAGTTGTTTCAGTATAATTAAACCAAGATGCGGAACACAAGCGGAAATAAAAGGCCTGTTATGAACAGACGGCTGCGAAAGGGGTTGAAAGGACTTATGGACCCAAACCCCGAACACCGTCGCCGGGCAATGGAGTCTTTTGTACGGGACACGTTTGAGATTTTCATCAGGTGCTTGTACCGATATTTGGGTAATGAGGTTGAGTGTGAGGACGTGCTCGAGGATGTCTATGCGGATATATGGCAAAACCCTGAGCACTTACGGAATGTTACTAATGAGAGAGAGATGTTAAGGACTGTTTACCTGTACTATATGCGGAAACGCTTGAGAGAAGTATATAGAAGAATGAATCGGTACCTGCATTTATCGCAGGAAGGATTAAAGAATCTCATTGCCCCCGAGATGGGTATCGTTGAGATGATTTCTGAAGAGGAGCTGCACCAGATTCTTCGCCGTACGATGGGCAGACTAAAGGCACGTGAGAGAAAAGCTATAGAACTTTGGATGGAAGGTATGTCTGTCAGAGCGATTGCTAATGAGCTCAAGACCACGGTTGGGGCCGTAAAAATGCTGAAATTTCGGACAATATTGAAGCTTAAGAAGGAGTTCCACAACTACAATCTTAAAGATTGAAGAAGTCTCTGTTTTACAAAAGGAGCAAGAAACAATGGCGCAGATAAATCGAACAATTCAAGAACTGCTGGTTGATTATGCCGAGACCTTGCGTGACGGTTGTATTCCGACATTTCTGAAATCACTTACGCGTGAGGAGGCACAGACGATAACCTCTTCGCGGGATTTTCAGGATGCCACAGAGATAGTGCGCGTTCTTAACAGCGTTGGGTTTGCAGACAAGGCTGTAAACCCAAATGTGAGCTTGTTCATATCTCGTGTCGATGCTGAGATTGCATCTCGACTGAAAAAAGCCAGAGCACCATCACAAGGCAGGCGCCGTTCTAATCCAAAACCTGTGACTGGAACAAAAAAAACTGAGAAGCCAATATGATTTTGGACTGCTATCAGTGTTCATCGTGCTATTTTGAGGACAAGGAGCCGTCTTCGAGGATAGACCCCGTGTCAATTTCTGTACCACAACCCAAGATGGTTTTCAGAAATGTACTGTTGGTATTCGCCTGTATCGAACTGTATGACAGTAAAGAGGAGGTGGAAGAAGCTGCAGAGGAGTTCGCGTCCCTGTCAGAACTCATAGGAAAAAGACCAATTGTCCTGTGTCCAAATGTTCATCTGTCAATTGACAAGGCCCCTGAGAAGCAAGCCGCCTGGTTAATCACCGAGTTGGAAAAGATGCTCGTTGCCAAGGACTACGAAGTCCACCAGCTTTCTTTCGGCTATCACAAGCAATATGGTATGGAATGCGACGGCAATGTCGGAAGCATTGTCGGCAGGAGGTTCTATGGGTCTGAACAAAAGCAGTTTCTCCGGCTTCTGACTCGACTCGGTGTTTGCCCTCCGGAGTCACTACCGCAGGATATGCCGTCCTGGGCAACAACGCTGACCGAGCGCCAATTGAAGGTATTAGCCAGCCGAAGGGGAACCTACGATGTGGCAAAGAAAATGCTGCGAGACCAACTCGATGCGACAGGTCACGGTGAGCTCTGGACGTGCATGTTATTTGAGGGGGAAAGAAAACCTTTCGAGGATTATCTCAGCGCTTTGCGTACAATCATAGAAGATTACCCCACCGTAAGAGTGCATCGTGCGCTGAACCTTAGCGTGCCGGGGCTTTCTAACCAGGCACATTATTTTTTTCGCCACTTTCCCGAGGCAATCAAACAGGGCAGACTTCGGATTTACAACAGCAATGTCTCTGACTTGGAGTTTCTCTTATCAAAAAGCGCGGTCCTGCTTGCTTTCCCACAAATACCCAGAAAAGCCGGCTCGCACGCAGGAGAAATATCATTTGGAATTTACTGCAGAGATAAAGATTTTGCGAAGAATTTAATTCAGTGGTACCAAGCTTTTCTTGTCGATGTAAGATTTGGGTGGATTCGGACGGAGTCTGAACTAAACGCGACTATCAGCGAATTGGAAGAAGAAATGTTCCAGGATAAGTCTGAATAAACCTCGTGAATTACCGTCCAAACCATCTGGGGTATTAAGGGTGCAGAGCATCAAAGAGGACTAAAACTATGCATGCGGTCTTGCCTATTCTTGTTGTTGTGGGCTATGCGGCGTTACTCACGTTTGTCGCTGTGCGGGCACGGGCTGCTCGTGAGTTTGCAGAGTTTTCACTGGCCAAACGCGCCCTTCCGCTGGCATTGGTTTTCGGGAGTCTTGCCGCCACTTACGTGGGACCTGTGTTTTCAATTGGCTTCGTCGGCAGGGGCTTCAAGAGCGGCCTCCTTTTTTTTTGTGTAGGCCTGGCATACGCGGTCCAAAACATCCTGGTCGGTCTGTTCGTTGCCCCTCGTCTTAGGCGTCTCAAGGGATGCCATACATTAGGGGATGCCATAGGCCAGAAATATGACCGAAAGTGCCAGGTTCTGGGGGGCATTATCTCAGTTGGCTTATGTGCCGGCTTTGCTGCGGTTATGGCTAAGGCAGGCGGTGATGTTCTCAGGAGTATATTCGGTCTGCCGCATTGGTCGTCTGTCATCGTGGTCGTCGGTATTACGGCACTATATACGACATTCGGCGGATTGCGGGCCAGCGTAATAACGGACGCCTTTCAATTCTCCGCGTTTGCAATTCTATTACCCTTGATGCTTTTATTAGTATTGATGTTCCATCTGAATGGTAGTGCCGCGACTTTTGTGAAAGAGGCATCAGCTGCCACCACGGCGGGATTCGATTCCACATCGCCTATTAAGATACTGGGCCTGGTAGCGGCCTTTCTGCTGGGCGAGACGCTGATACCCCCTTATGCAAATCGGGCCCTGGCCTCTAAAACGACCGGTGTCTCGCGAAATGGCTTTGTATTGGCGGGTCTATTCAGCATCGTTTGGTTTATGGTTATGATAGCGCTTGGGATTGCGGCTCGCAGCATTATCCAGGGGGATATTGAGGAGGACATGGTTCTTCTGAAGCTGGTCGAATCAACGATGCCTGCCGCAGGTTACGCCCTTTTAATGGTGGTGTTGATATCGATAATTATGTCGAGCCTTGATTCGCTTCTCAACGCCGG
>CAZQYB010000101.1:0-10008 GCA_964597535.1 uncultured Pirellulales bacterium
GAGCTTGGAGATGACCCAAATGCGAAGGCTGCTGTTGATAAGCTAATGGCTGATTTTGCAGGTCGGGATGAGATAGCGGACGTGGTTGATTATGTAGCAGATGAATATCGGGACGTAAAGAAATATGAAAAGGCAGTTGAGCTTTACAAATACGTAGTAGAGACATGGCCTGAGAGTGAGCAAGCCATAGGGTCCCAGGGATGTGTCGTAAGGATTTATATTGAGCGTGGAGATGACCCAAACGCCGAAGCTGCTGTTGATAAGCTGATTGCTGATTTTTCAGCGAATCCGGATTACCCGACTGCACTTTATGAGGTCGTAGAAAGATACGAGAAAGCAGGGAAATATGAAGAAGCAAAGAGAGTGTCCGAGCAAATAAGAAGCCAGGATGCTAAGAGTTCTGAGGGTGGGCCGGCACAGTTAGATGTTGGAAAGGCAGATATCTTAGCCCTTATCACGTTAGGCGATGACCCGAATGCGAAAGCTGCTGTTGATAAGCTGATTGCTGATTTTTCAGCGAATTCGGATTTGGCGGTGGCACTGTATGAGATTGCAGCCAAATACGAAACGGCAGCAGAATATGAAGAGGCAAAGAGTCTATATCAGCGGGTAATCCAGCAGGACGCCAACAGTACACAGGCCCAGAGAGCAGAGCTGGATATCCGGAAGGTAGAAGTCCTGTCGCTTATGCGTTCCGGAGATGATGCAAATAGTATGAAGGCGACTAATAAATTAATTGCCGATTTTAATGAGCATCCCTATCTACCGGAAGCAGTATTTCTAACTGCGGAGCAGCTCTTCTATGCGAGGAAATATCGGCCGGCTATTGACTTGTGGGGGTTGATATTTGAGGAGTATCCGGAAAGCCGGCTGAGGAGCAAGATACCTTTTCTGCTGGCCACCTGCCATGAACGACTTGGTGACAAGCACAGAGCGACAGAATACTACAAGCAAGTTGTAGAGGAGTACCCAGACAGTAAATACGCCTACCGAGCATGCAACAGATTAGGTATTCTTTTCAAGAAGCTGCAGGACTACAGGAGCTCAGTTTACTGGTTTGAGCAACAGCGGAAGAGATACTCGGATGAGGTGCTTACTGAACGAGCACTGTTTTTCGAGGGCATGACTTATCTTTACAATTTAAAGGAGTATGAAAAAGCGGTGGAGAGATGCCAAGCGCATGTAGAACGTTATCCCGAAAATATTATGGCAGCATGGGTAAGGTATAACCTTGCGTTAGCGACGGAAAAGACGGCCGGCAAGGCGGAGGCCATAGTGATACTGGAGGAAGCATTGAGGCTGTATCCGAACACGTCGTTTACAAAGGATATTCGGGACAAGCTTGCGGAATTTAGGGAAGGAGTGGAGCAATGAGCATGACGAAGGATAAAGAGGAGCGGCGTGCAGATTTTAGAAGAGGTCCAACCTTTGTAGTTGTTTGTGTGTTAGTATGGATTACGGTTTTGAGTGATTATGCTTTGGCGTGTTGTGTGACAGATGGTGTAACGCTGTTGGCGAAGAAATGGGGGTCGTTTGAGGATCCGCTAACAATATGCCAGGGCGATGAGGTTAGGTTCCTTGGGCTGTGCACACCGGTTTTTGACCCCTACGAAAGGAAATTAGAATGGAGGTATTACTACGACGGAATCGGCCCGTATGACTATAACGACATGACGCACTGGTTTTGCCCTGCGGACTTCGGTGCGAAAACTGTTTACCATAATGCGGGGACGTACTATCCGAAGTTAATAGTATTAAGAACCGACGCACCGCACTGCCCGGATGATACAAACGATACTTGCACTGTTCACGTTGTGGGGGTTGTGGATGTGAACGCCGGGGGTAAGATGAAAGGAGAGACTTTGTATCTTGCCAACGATTACCTTGATGAGCCAAGCAAAAGAGAAGACATTACTCAGGGCGTGATTGCTGAGTTCTATCCGGCGGGCGTGGGTACTCCAGACTGCTTTTTCTGGTCGCCCGGCTGTGGTTCTCTGCCGAAAATATGCCCTAGCGATGCAAATGTTGCGATATTTACGGCGAAGGACCACGGCACGGAGGTTATAACGGCGACGGCGGGGACAAGCTCGGAATCGGTGTCGATAGCTATTGAGGGGATAGACATAAAGACGGCAAATATCAGTGATGCGTGCGAGATGACGGAAACGTATAATATCTTTTTGAACGAAAATTTTGACGCGTGGTATTATTGGGACACAAATACGCTGCCTGGTCACTCGTTGTGTATGAACGTGGATTACAACTACCCCTACATATACTATTGGTACGGTTACTCTGAAATCGGGGACATCAACCTTAGTACTAAAGAATTAGACAACGCCGCCGAGGTCAACTTCGTAACTGCTACGCCAGCTATCATAAGACTGCACAAAAGCGTAGTTGAGCCGCTGGCTTTTAATACGTGGTACGCTGCGGGGACACTTCCCGATATACTCAGCGTGGATGGGATGGCGGAAGGGACTACTACGTTGAAAGCGATTATCAAGACGCGAGATGGCTTCACTGCCGAGGACGAACTGAAAATCAAGGTGATTCGGCTGAACCTGAAAGCAGTGGATCCAGCTCCGTGCTCCGACCGGCATGAGGTATGCCATGCGGACAAGCTGATTATTGCGGTCAATAACAATGACAGCGACGATGACGGTATAGTTGATTGGAGTGATTCCGACATTGCGGGAGGGGACCCTGATCTGGCAAAAATCACTTTGGAAAAGCCGGCCGGGGCGGTGGCTTCGGACATAAGTGGGAATATAACAGTAAAATTTTCGCCGAAGGTCAAAGCTTTCAAAGACCCAAATAAGGCCACGGGGCTGGCGCCGACGAGCTATTCGTTTAGCGCTCTGCCGGTGGATATTTATCTTGAAGGTAATACTCCCAGCAGCAGTGTTCTGGATGCAAACGTCTGGGCTGAGATGACGCTTGACAGCGGTGTGAAGTGCCATGATGAGATTTGGTATACGGTAGTTGATGTGAGGATAAAGAACCCTATAGACTCAGATGACGACGGTGTAATTGACGACGACGCCACCTCAGGGAATAATTATACAGGGAATGAGTTCACATTTTCCACGGCCACTGATGGTGTTCTGACGATGCCGTGCAGAGTCGAAATTAAGCCTGATGTTTTGGGTGTGCGAGAAATGTTTGAAAACAAAATTAGAATCCGCCTGTCTGCTATCGGTACCTCCCATGATCCTATGGGGCCGTACGTAACAGAACTTGTATGGGACCACGAGTACGCGGGGGAGTCGACCGCTGGCAATGCTACTTACGATGCTGGTTGGAATCTGTGGATTGCTACTGCAACATTCACGGGCCTGGCGATGGATAATTCTGACTTTGGCGAAAAATCTTGCAGTGTTACGGTGTTTGAGCCGACTGGTGGGATTCTGTTTGAACCGAAAGAGGTAAAATATGAGGTCTTCTTCCCACGTGGTGCAAGCAACAACTGGGGTGGCTCGGTACCCAATTGGTATTATTATTGGAGTCAGGTGTACAGTGCATCCGACATGCATTATGTACCGGCAGCAAATTTTGGCAAAGTACCAGCGATCGTAGATTGGTCATACACTGTAGCACAGGATAAAGATCGAGTGGAAATCGGTAGTGGGCATCCCGCGGCATACAGATCGTATGGCGTTTCAGAATTCACTTCAGGTATTGACCGTTTTATTGCTTCAGTTATTCATGAAGAGAAACACGTCGATCAGGTATCCAGTGCAGATACTTTATTACCGACGAGCGGCAACGACTCTTTCCGATACGGATGGTCCTGGAACCAGGCAACTCATAATCATTGGACAAAGGGACCTGATGGCCAATGGGGAGTGGCCGGTGTTGATGATGATAACAATGGAACAACGGATGATGCGAAAACGACCCCGCCATTTGAGCCTGGTAACGGTGATGATGTAAGTTTGGATCATCCAATTTATGTGTGGTGGCCTAATTCGTGGCCATTGCCCAATCCCAATCTTGCTCCTCATCCAATAGAAAGTGAGGCCGTAAATGCTCAAGATGCTGGAGTTGATGAAGATGACTATGCTGATGATGACTGGGGAAATCCAGGAAAGAAGCATAAAACATATAAGACATGGAATGATTAGAGAACATATGAAATATTTGGTCATACGTATTTGTAGAAAGGTTACTAAGAAAATGAAACTTTTTTTTGCTGAAAGGAGATAACATGAAACCGTCTTATAGGTTAAATACGATTATGGCACTTGGTTTAGTCCTTTTGATTGGCCCTGTCTCTAATGCCTCCGATATTGCAGTGCCCCATGATGCAAATATGGTTCAGCAGGCAAATCTGATTGTCTCCGGTGTGATCGATTTTGATGATGCTAACGAACCCATGATTTCGGTGGATAAAATCTTCAAAGGTGATTTCAGTATTAATGAAAACATCGGGCTGAAATTGGAAGAGCCTATATGGGGTTTTTCTCTGGGACGTTTCCTGAAGCCCTATCATGGTAAAAAGGTCATTGTGTTAGGTAAATACAATAAATCTGCGAAGATATTGGTCCTGCCATGGTATGTAAGTTCTATCTGGCCCTACGGAACTAAAGGACAAAAAGAAAGTTATTTTCCTTCAGAGACTTATAAAGAATGTGAAGAATTTCTTCTTACGCTGTTGGCCTATCGGGAAATGGGCAAAAAAGACAAGGATACATTGATTGGTAAATTGCTGGATGATGTTAATTCACCTGGTAAGCGGTGTGCTGTTTTATCTTATTCTGGTGAAATGTTATCAAAAGCATTGGATGATAAAGAATTGGAAAAGCAATTCTACGCCGCTCTGTTGGCAGAAATTGTAACAAATAATTCCACCGATCCATGCACAGTGAACAATGTGGCTTATTTATCTCCAATGATGCCTCCGTCAATTTGTGCGACTTATTTCTTGAATGTCTCAAAGCAAAAGAACAATAAAAGCTCAAAACTGGCTTTTAGTAGGGCAAAATCTATGCTTAGAATCAGGCGTATGATAAAGAAAGGTGAAGTAAAAACCCCTGCTCAGTTGGAATCAGTTATGAAAGAGAAACTTGGGCGATTAGAGCTGATGGATGCAAAAGAAGCACTGAAGATATATGATTCTAAGAATCAACGACTCTGGGAATCGGCTGATAAAATTATCAGGTTAGCATTGAAGGACGAAGAGGAACCTGGTGATTGTATAAAGGATAAAAAGGCATTTTGGCAGAGAAAGATTCAAGAAAAGGAAAAAGCAAGGCAAAAAATCACAAAATAACCGTTGATGTATTTGTCAAGGGGAATGGATGCGGGGGAAGACTTGCGAATCAAAGTGATTCCGCTGAACCTGAAAGCTGTGGATCCGGCCCCGTGCTCCGACCGGCATGAGGTATGCCATGCGGACAAGCTGATTATTGCGGTCAATAACAATGACAGCGACGATGACGGTATAGTTGATTGGAGTGATTCCGACATTGCGGGAGGGGACCCTGATCTGGCAAAAATCACTTTGGAAAAGCCGGCCGGGGCGGTGGCTTCGGACATAAGTGGGAATATAACAGTAAAATTTTCGCCGAAGGTCAAAGCTTTCAAAGACCCAAATAAGGCCACGGGGCTGGCGCCGACGAGCTATTCGTTTAGCGCTCTGCCGGTGGATATTTATCTTGAAGGTAATACTCCCAGCAGCAGTGTTCTGGATGCAAACGTCTGGGCTGAGATGACGCTTGACAGCGGTGTGGAGTGCCATGATGAGATTTGGTATACGGTAATCCAGGTAGATATAGTGAGGCCGAAAGGCTCGCTTGATGCAGTGAAAAACCCTGAAGCCTCGTGGTTATCGAGTTCTTCTCGTTTTGATTTTCAGGGGCTGATAAGTACGGCCACAGGGCCGTATGTTCTTGGCATCGTTGGTGATATTGACCCCGATCCACCTGTGGATTACAAATGGACGCTGGATGCCGCGGCGGGTACACTGTCGGACGATACAACTGATACGCCGGATCATACCGCTCCGGCCACAGAGGGCCAGGGAATGCTTAAGCTAAAAGCCATGTTTGATACTACGGATACCGGCTTCAAAGAGGAGAGGAAAGTAAAAATATATAAGGACCATCTGGAAAGAGATTATGTAAACTTTGAAACAGGAGGTTCTTGTGATGTAGGATGGAAGGTCACTACTTTCAACGTCGACCCTCAGCCCGTGATGATCAAATGGAACTGCCATGGTTCTACCAATCACGCATGCGATGGTTCTGGAAACGGTGGTTCTAGTGGCTTATCAAGTGTAATTACTAATTGGAACAAGGACACTTTTAATGCGCCGATAAATTGGTCAAACGTACTGGCAGTTCTCGACAGAGGGGATGTTGTTGCATATTATGCTGATAGTTCACTTCAACATTCTGCTACATGTATTAACAGCACCACTACTTGGGGAGCTAACAATGAGCCAGTCAGCGGTACGGAAACGTGGAAATGGTATTTGGCGACCCCTCAAAATTGGTGGAATAATGCCGGGATTAACAATCCGCCAATGCCGGATTGCACTAAGATAATAGTATATAATAAGCCGTAAGGAATAGACTTTTATAACTGGAAGATAAAATGATTTGTAGGGATAAAAAGACAAGGTTTTTGTATATGAAAAGATTATTGTTAGTTTTAATTGCCATTCTCTTCCTTTGTATTTGTATCTGGTTTTTGTATTTTGGAAAGTCTGGTAGAACGAGTCTGCCACCTGAAATTGTACGTGCAAGTAAGGAATTTAAACAGTCAGGTTATCGTGTAACTCAGGCAAAAAAACTATTTCCATATTTGAAAGTTGGAATGTCTAAAGAAGAGATTCGGTCTTTACTTGGTGAACCTGACTCGAAAAAAGGGTTTGAATATTTTGCTTGCATCAGTTATATCGTTGGCCGATCGAATATGATTGACGTCTTCTTGGATGAAAATGAAAAAGTCATACACATAGACTCTGTATGGTCAGAATATGCGAGCCCCTTTGAAAGAGCTTGGCCTTTGATGCGTCCCGGTATGACAAAGCAGTACATCTTGCGTTGGCTTGGTGGGCCGCAAAAAGAGCTGAAAGACGGAAAAGAATATCAATATCAACATAGAGACAATCCAGTCGTATTTACAATTACTTTTGATATGAATGATATCGCTGTGAAGCTTGAAAAAAACTGAAACATAAACTTATGGTGACAACAACGAGCCACTGCCATATCCAGGTGCTCCGAGCGATCAGTCCTGGAAATGGGCTACATCAACGGCGGGTGATTGGGCAAATGACCTCTGGTTGCCAGGAACTCCTATTATGCCAGTGACAATAAAGGTTTATGATAAGCCGTAATATTAATTCATGTTACAATATTGCAAGAGGTAGGTTAATGAACAAGGTTAATTTGATTATTCTTGTGGTAGTAATTGTTGTTGTCATAACGGGAATTAGCATTTTCTTGATGAGAGATGGCACATTAGATCCAGAGGAAGAGATTGCCAAGGCCAGCGCGGAATTCAAAGCAAATCAGAATTTTCGATCTGAACCAGCCAAAAAGCTTGTACCACAGCTTAAAATTGGAATGACAACACAGGAGGTGGCAGCTCTTCTTGGCACGCCGAACAAGAAATATGAAAATGGCTTACTTTGGCATTATACTCTGGGTTATTCTCAGTTCATAAGTGTTGGCTTTGATCCTAATGGTATTGTGCAAAAGTTTGGTGGTGCTTATGCTCACATGCAAAGTAGGGAAAATAGTGGAAGATAGGGAAGATTAAGATTACAAGCAGTAGGTAAATGAACAAGGTTAATTTGATTGCTCTTGGACCCAAGCTGCCTGAGGACTATCAGTGGCTGAAGGATTGGGAGTACGTCTGAAATCATGGGCTGGCAATAAGCGGCCTCTTAGTTCACATCTTGCAAGTTTTTTACTCGAAAAAGTCCTTGATTTCCGCTCCAGACGGCATATAATTGCTCTTGAGCTTGTTGGATTGGGCAGGTCTGTCTCACACCTAATCCAAAACATAATATTGCCCTGTTTTGCGGAGGGTTGATAATGGACACAGGGCGGAAAAGGAATACAGCCAGGCGGAGGCTATGTACTATTCGAATTACCATGCGGCGAGGAGAAAGTCATGCGCGTGTGGTGCGGGGAAGTGGATGATGTATGACAGTAAATGTGGGCGTTGGGAACGAATAGAGCACGTTTGGGACGAGCTAAATGGAACAGCCTACGGCAGTCCGACGAGGTTCTACGAGTGATCAGTTGAACGGCGGGAAGGAGAGCGAGTATGCTTACGAGAGCGAGAAAAGTGGGGGTCGGGGCCGGTATTGCTGTGGCTGTCGGGCTTGCGATTGCTATTGCAATCGTTTCGAGAGCCCCAACTGCCAGTGCCAAGTCGGCATTCGAGGAGAAATATCAATCCTGGCTGCGATACTGTTCAGAAGATACCTCGGTGAACTCCGAGATTGATGCGAAAAAGCTTTTTGACAATCGTGCCTTCAGAGACATCGTCAAGTTGGGTATCTCCATTATCCCTTTCGTTGTGGAGAAGCAACAGGAGGACCACCTTCTGGGATACGCCCTGCATAAGATAACAAAGCTGAGGCTGCACACGCGCAGGCTTGGGAAGGATCCGAACGAGTGGGTGTGGACGGTTGAGGAGTTTCCCGATATTCGTGAGACGCAAGGTCCCGCCGACAGCAGAACCCTCTGGTTACGCTGGTGGAGAGAGGGACGGAGTCTGACTGACCGGCGATTTGCCAGTTTATACTTGGAGTGGAGGGAACTCAAAAGAGAGGAAGCGGATGAAGAAGCGCAGCGTGTGTATCGACGGATGATAGACCTTGGGATTGCCGCATTGCCTAACATGATGGATAAGATAAAGGAAGGTAGAAAGGAACTTATACCAGCGGTATCAGAACTAACTGATGGGGATGTTGACAAGGCTGCGGAAGTCTCAGAATGTATCAAGTGGTGGAAAGAGAACAAGGAGAAATGGCTTATCCCATTTCCAGAAGAGAAGGCATCAAAGGTTACATTGATAGTCGTGACTATTGGAATACTTGGTGTCGCGGCCGGGCTAATATTGGTGCTGAAAAGAAGGGGCCGCCAGATAGAGGCAAGAGGCCCTCAAAATCCAAGGTGATTCGGCTGAACCTGAAAGCTGTTGATCCGGCTCCGAGTTCGGACCAGCATGAGATATGCCATGCGGACAAGCTGATTATTGCGGTCAATAACAATGAAGTATTTTTTTATTGCTGTGTTGTTGCCAGTGGTTATGTTGGTTTCCTGTTGTAAAGAGCCGACTAAGGAAGATGTTATCTTACCGGAAGACCCAAATAAGGCATCTACTGAGTTGCGACATCTCTGGAAATTGGTTCGCGGGGGTGACAAAATTCAACGTCAAGAGGCACAAGGGAAACTGTTGCGGCATATCAAGCCTGACATGCGGCGGGAGCACGTCGAAGTGTGGTTGAGCAAGCCGGCCCGTGAGTATGAGATAGAAGACTTGATCGCCGGTAAGATGAAGAAGTGCATTGTTGGTACGTATTACTGTCGGTTACCGGAGTTTGAGGGAACTGAGCTTGAAGGAAGGCATTTAATGACGGTTGTGTATGAGCAGCGCGGAGATGCCTTCCATGTCGTAGAGATGAGAGGGCCCCATTTCCCAGATTAACTTTGGTTAACAGCGGTACGCTTTCGTCTGACAACGATTACAATATTCATTGTTACTCTCACGCTGGTAGCGAAGAAGGTCGGTAGCGGCAGGAAATAGCGAGTGGGTGCGGTGCCGGCAAGTGGATTATGTATGAGTCTAAAGGCGGACAGATGATGAGATTCGAACACGTGTGGGATCAAGCAAACTGCACGATCTATGGAGCGCCAATCAGGTTCTATAAATAAATGGGGAGAAGAAGGATGAAAATCGGATCCAGCGTAAATCATTGCCTGGTTGTGTTGGTGTCACTGTGCACATGTGGAGTATTGGTTGCGACAGGATGTAAGAGGC
>CAZQYB010000102.1:0-9752 GCA_964597535.1 uncultured Pirellulales bacterium
CAGATTCTTGAGGTGTTCAGCACTTCTGAGAGTGTGTATTATCCGGTTATTGATGGTCAATCTCGGATTATAGGGATAATTACTATCGCCGACATTAAAGAAATGTTTGCCAACCAGGACGTTGCCGGCTGGCTGCTGGCCTGTGATGTTGCCGAGCCCGTACTCGACAAGACGACACCGAATAAGCCGCTTGAAGAGGCAATGGAGCGGATGAGGCAATACGATTTGCAAAATATGCCCGTGGTGGCCGGCAGCGAGAGTAATAAGCTTGTCGGCGTTTTGGACTATTCGAAAACGCTTCGCAAAGTAAGTGCCGAGGTCCTGCACAGACGTAAGGCAGCCGACGAAATGGCCTCGGCGACGGGTTAGAGGAAACGTAAAACATAAAACCAAAAATGCAAAGCCGTAGCGTAAAATTCAAAAGTTTTTAATTCTCAATTATGGTCTTTAAGTTTATTATGGTGGGACCTTGAAGCGGTTTTCTTTTCCGAAAACTAAGAGACTCGTCAGTAACAAACAGTTTCAGGCCGTTTTGGCTCGGAACCTGCGTGTTAGCAATGGCTTGCTCACGCTCTATGTGGCTGAAAACGATTGTGGGTATCTGCGATTGGGTATTTCTGTCGGCAAATCCTGCGGGAACGCGGTTGTGCGTAATCGATTAAAAAGACTGTTGAGGGAGGCCTTTCGGCAAAGCCAGGACCGCGTTCCGGAGGGCTTTGATTATTTGCTGATGATTTCGCCTCAATGGGTGGAGAAATTAAATGAGGCGGCAGGTCCCAGGGAAGCCGTAAGGCGGCTGACATTTGAGCAGGTAAAGAACTCGTTTGAGACTTTGGTAGATGCTGCGGTTAAGAAAATCGGATAAAAAATAAAGAGCAATAACCAATTTTCAGGGTAAGCTTTGGGCCAGAAAAGCAAATTAATGGCAATAGGTACGGCTGCAAAAAAAGCTGGCATTTCCCGGCAATCTTTGCAATATTATCTAATGATTGGCTTGCTTGAGCCCACGGAAATTACGCCGGCCAGAAGACGGCTATTTGACGAAAAGAGCGTTAAACGAATTAAACTGATAAAGAAACTTAGTAACAGCGGCTATCCACTGCGTGCCATAAGAGAATTGTTTCTGGAGGGTCGAACTAATTTGAAAGGAAGTGAAAGGTGAGTGATTACGAAACTGCTCAGCGGCGGCGCGATATTATTGTAGGCATTTTTGTGGTAGCAGCTGTTTGCTCGCTCGTGTGGCTTATATTTAAGTTCGGTGAATTTCCAACAGTTGTCAGCAAAATCAGTTCTTTCAGGGTACTCGTTCAGTTCTCGACAGTATCAGGGGTGCAGAAAGACACGCCCGTTAACTTTTGTGGCTATCAAATCGGCAGGGTAACGCACATTATGGCTCCACAGATGCTGAAAGATTTGAGTACCGGTTTGGTATATCATCAAACCAAGGTTGTTCTTAGTATCAATAAAAAATACGCAAATATTCCCTCCAACGTTGTGGTGAAACTGATGAGGCGGGGGTTGGGTAGCAGCTTTATCGAACTTGCCGTTGACCCTACTTCTCTGCCGGCGCCCCCGCGTGACCCGAATCGACCCGAAACGGCGTTTTTGATTGAAGGAATGCTGCTGCAGGGTTCAACCGGTGTGACCAGTGAGTTTTTCCCGGAAGAGAGTCAGAAAAAATTGGACGAGTTGGTTGGGGGTCTGAGCCAGCTTATTAAAAATGCCAACGATGTTCTTGGCGACCCCAACAATAAAGAAAATCTCAAGATAACATTAGCCCATCTGTCTGAGGCGACAAAGCAGGCTGACCATACGCTAAAGGAATTTCAAGAACTTGCTGCTGCCACCACTATAACTCTGAAAAATGCCGATGCCAAAACAACAAAGCTTGTTACTGCTATGGTTGATACGAGTCAAGAATTAAGTAAAGTCATATCACAGTTACGGGTGATTTTAGGCAAGATAGACCATGGCCAGGGCACCGCCGCCAAGATTCTAAACGACGGACGATTGTACGAAAATATGCTTGAGAATACGCAGCAGTTGCAAAAGATGGTAAAAGAGATAGAGGCGTTCGCGGCCGAAGCTCGTAAGAAGGGCTTGAAAATCAAGTTAAAATAATCGTCCCTGAAAAAACCAGCCAAAATCGATTTTGAGTAAACTCCGCGCTAACCGGCATTCATTTTTGCTATAGTCTATCACCGCTTCAATAACTGAACGGCGTAAACTCCGTGGCAGCTTTCGCCGGCCCATTATCGGCAGGAATCTTAAATCATTTTTCAGCAACAACTAACTACTGCTCTGTCACGCGTGACTTGGAGAGTTCTCAATTGAGTAGAGATGAAGCACTACACTCCCCCTTACCTGCCGCCCTCTCAGCGGTGTTTCTTCAGATGGACCTGAATTACCGTAATGTCCGCCGGCGTGATACCGCCTATTCGGCCCGCCTGACCGAGTGTGCCCGGCCTAAAGGCGGACAGCTTCTCCCTCGCCTCTGCCCGAAGATGCACTATCTTGTTATAATCTAAATCCTCCGGAATCTTCTTGTTCTCCAGTGCTCGAAAACCAGCCACAAGTCGCTCCTGTTTGGCCAAATAACCCTCGTATTTGGCGTCAACAATTACCGCCTGCAATACATCTTTATCAAAGCCCATATTTTTTATGTCAGAATTCTCAGTCAGTTCTTCGCCAACTCCGCTTTTTGGCCGGCGCAGTTGCTCCCACAAACCCAGGCCCCCTCTGCGTGTATTTTGCAGATAGCTCTTCAGTTTATCGATGCCTTCGAGTTTTTTCCGGAATCCTGCCCATCGCCCCTTATCCACAAGTCCGACCGATTTGCCGATTGGCGTCAATCTTCTATCCGCATTATCGGCCCGCAGCGACAAACGATATTCAGCCCGCGACGTAAACATCCGATACGGCTCGTCGATGCCCTTCGTTAACAAATCATCTATCAGTACCCCGATATACGCCTGGTCTCTGCCGAGAGCAATCGGTTCTTCCTGCTGGACCTTTCTGGCTGCGTTTATACCGGCAACAATTCCTTGTCCGGCTGCCTCTTCATACCCGCTGGTCCCGTTAATCTGCCCCGCCAGAAATAGTCCTGAAATCTTTTTGGTCTCCAAACTGCTCTTAAGCTGAATCGGAGGACAATAATCATACTCAATCGCATATGCGTAATAAATAATACGGGCGCTCTCCGTGCCCGGCAGCAGTTTTAGCACCTGCTCCTGAACATCCTTCGGCATACAGGTAAAAATACCATTGCAGTAAATCGTTTTTATACTTTCTTCTTCCGGCTCCAAAAAAATTCGGTGCTGCTTCTTGTCCGCAAACCTGACGACCTTGTCCTCAATACTCGGACAATAACGCGGAACGGCACTCGCTATCCGACCCGATGAAAGCGGAGCACGATGTAGATTGTCCCGAAGCAGCTTGTGTATCTTTTCGTTGGTATATGTAATCCAGCACGGCACCTGAGGCCTGTCTATCTTCTCAGTCATAAATGAAAACGGTACCGGCGGCTCATCACCGGGCTGTATCTCCAATTTATCCAAATCGCACGTCTTTGCGTCCAGCCTCGGCGTCGTATCGGTCGCCATCCTCCCAAGTTGCAGCCCTATTTGTCTCAAGCTCTGTGAAAGCTCGGCACTGGGCGGCTCATCGAGTCTGCCGCCGGCCCACTTTTCGCCACCAATCCATATCATCCCGCCAAGAAATGTCCCCGGCGTCACAACAACCGTTTGCGCACGGTACACCGACCCGTCCTTGCAAACAACCGCTCGCACTTTGTTGTCTTTGGTTTTTATCTCCGTCGCTAACGCCTCGATGATGGTCAAATTAGCGGTCTGCTCAAGCGCCCGCTGCATATACTCGGCATATTTCTGCCTGTCGGCCTGTGCCCGCGGTGACTGCACAGCAGGCCCCTTCGAACGATTCAGCAGACGAAATTGAATCCCCGTCGCATCTATCGCCAAGCCCATCAGGCCCCCCAGTGCATCAACCTCACGCACAATCTGTCCCTTCGCAAGCCCACCAACAGCCGGATTACAGCTCATCTTTGCTATCGTGTCTTTGCGTATGGTTATAAGGCAGGTTCTTACGCCGATTTTCGCAGCAGCGTAAGCAGTTTCGACGCCGGCGTGACCTCCTCCTATTACAATGCAATCAAAATCGTTTACCTTCATCCCGTTAGACAAACGCGGGGATTGGCAAGGTTTCTTATCTTTGGAATGTCTAACGGGATTCATCCGATTCTGCCAGCGCAACCGCCGAGGCAATTGCAAAATTCGCCGTATGTGTAATGCTCACGCTTATATGTTTAATCCCAAGCCGCCCAGCAATCTTCTTGACCTCCCCGCACAGATTTACCTCAGGCTGGCCCGCTTTATTGTTTACTATCTCTATATCCGTCCAGGCAATTTTACCACGCCAACCCGTCCCCACCAGTTTAAGGACCGCCTCCTTTGCCGCGAACCGCCCGGCCAACTTCTCTATTCTGTCCTTATTCGCCTCGGCATAGGCCTGTTCGGCGGTAGTAAAGACCCTGTTAATGAACCGCTCACCGTGCTCTTCTACCATCTTCTCTATTCGCGGACAATCTACAAGGTCTATACCATGGGCCACAATTTCCATCTCTCAATCCTACCTGCACTGTCATTCCCGCACCTGCTTTCGCAGGTGTAAACTTGTCCCCGCGGAAGCGGGGAGCGGGAACCTGCTTTTTCACATGATATTACTTCTGTCCTTCTTGGTTGCTCATTCGGTAAATTTTTTTCAGGCAGAAATCTACAAACTCGTCCTTTTCGTCAAGTGCCGCTTGCTGCAGAAGTTCGGCCTCAATTTCGGTTGCAGCTTTTTTCCTGCGGTCGGCAATAATTTTCTCCTCTACTTGTTTTTGCACCTCCTCAAGCGGCTTAAAACCTTTTAGCCGTCTCTCTTGCAACTTCATTATAAAAATATGCTCGCCCGTCTCGGTTTTAATCGGCCCTGTAATCTGACCCGGCTTTATTGTTTCAGCTTCAACCACAAGGATATCGTAGGGCTTGGCCAGACTCTCCGGTCGCACCCCGTCACTATGGTCGATGAACGAGACCCCGGAATATCCCTCCGCCAACCTGCTA
Organism: uncultured Pirellulales bacterium; assembly: GCA_964597535.1. Lineage (GTDB taxonomy): Bacteria > Planctomycetota > Phycisphaerae > Sedimentisphaerales > Anaerobacaceae > CAZQYB01. Next base: position 5,124 of record CAZQYB010000102.1, read on the forward strand.
AAATCTTCACCCGCCCAAATTCGTCCCATCAATTCATCAGCCAGCTTTTGCGCCTGTTGCTGCCGGTTCTGATTCGGGTCAGTAAGTTCCAATGCGGCGACTTTAATATTAATCAGCCAAAATTTTATCACTGCCTGTTGAGCAAATTCGTTTTTCACCTCATTGTAGCACTCCAGCAGCTCACTATAAGTAATAGACTTGTTATCAGGGACTTTCGACGCCATATACGATTGATTGAGAATCACCATCTTCAGATATCCCTTATAGCTCTGCCGGTTCATTCCTTTTTCTTTAAGTGCCTCGTTGGCTTTGGCGTCATCACCACCGAAGCCGGCAAAAAACCTCTCCACTTCCGCCTCCGCCAACTCTTCCAAAGCTTCGCCAATACCCTCACCGGCTTGCTTTTTGGCCTTGCTGTACAGCAAAATATTCAGTATTCTGACTGTAATAATCTGCTCAATCTGAGCCCGGGCTCGCTCTTTGAACTGCTCAAAAGTGCTGCTTCGTGCAACCTGCTTGAAATCCGGCGCCAACGACAAAACCATTTCGTCGGCGGTTATAGTTTCGCTACCCACCGCCAGGACAAATCCGCCTGAGCATTCCGGAAGGCCGTCTCTCTGCGGGAAGGGGATATTGGCCAACTCTTCTTCGGTAAACCTCGGCTTCTTACCGCTACCACAACCATCTATTAACAAGAGCATCGACAAAAATAAAAAAGCCCATTTACGCACAGCCAAATCTCCAATTTATCAAATCAAAACTGGTTTTTGCCACCTTCCACAACACCGGCAAAACGCAATTCAAATTGGTAGCTTGTCGGCCAACACACGAACATATATCATATCTTCCTTGTAAGCAGAAACGACACCTCTATGACACCATCACCACGCTTAATTGTCATCACAACCTTCTTTTTATCACCTGACATTAGCAACCGCCTAAGCTTCCACATATCATATTCACTTGCCTCTTTATTCCCCACCTTGAGGATGATATCATTGGCCCTGATCCCCGCCTTATGTGCGGGGCTGTCCTCATCAACCGAATAGACGACGGTCTTTCCTGAAATCCGAAGAAGATGCAAGCCGCTCATATCGGTTTCATCAACCTTGTCGAACTCTTTGCCTTTCTTGAAATAAACCTTAGAATTAGGAAAGTCGAAGGTGACTATATGACGAGACAAGAATGGTAGCCCCAGAGTGGAGAGATAGCCCTCGCCGAAAATAAGGTCCTGGTACTCAAATGAGCCGACAGAAAGCTTGTCTATGCGAGCTTGCCTCGAGCGGATAGTACCAGCGGCTGTTGCGAACAACGTTTCCGAAATTTTCATTCGTTTTTCTGACAAAATGTAGTCAAATGCCTTGCCTTGCAGAACTCCCGAGAAGTTGCAACCAGTATCAACCCAAAAATCAACCTTTGTGTCACCGCATATACTTCCTGTAATTTGGGGGACACCAAGAGGATTATACTTGATTATTAACTCCGTGCCCCAGTCAGGATTTTGCGTCCTTGTCGGCTGAAGGAATAATAACTTACTCTTATCAAAGTCCATTTGGATAACATGCTTCTTTAAGAAATTCATTCCGACGAACCCGCTGATTCTTTTGCCGACAACCAAACTGTGCATTTTGAGGTCAACGCAAACTACTTCGCGAGAGTCTTTGAGATTGAAAGGACCAAGGAAGGCTTTGGGAGCAGCAAAGGATTCGCTTTTCACTGGACCTCCTACTGTGAGTCCTTTTCCTGTCCGTATTGCTTTTCCCAATTGGGGTTTGAATGAAATGTCGAACCCTGTATGGGAAGTTCCCGTGTCGAACAAAAACAAACAGTCTTTACCCTTGTACCTGACGGGAAGCAATATACCCTCTTCACCTTTGACAATTTCAAATTCGGCTAAGATTCTCTGGCCGGTACGCGCGTCTGAACTTCTCTCAGTCTCTGCCGCATAGCAGTGAGCCAGCAGCAAAACGCAAAAAGATGAAACCAATACTGCTTTCGGCAACATATAACTCTTTTCTTCAGACATCCCGAATGGGCCCTTAGAACCTTCGACTCTTTTCCGCCCTTATTATATGCCGTCCTGAGAAACTGTGCTAAAGGTTTTTCGCAAAATGTTTATAAGCGTTCTCGGCTCAAAGTAATTCTTTGGCAAGCGCAAATACGCAGTCTTCGGATTTGCAATCCTGACATCGCCCGAAACTTTTGCAAATAAGGAATCGGCTTTGCCCTCTGCGTCTTTTGCAAAAGAGAATACCAAATCGCGGCCGGAAGTAATGATGCTTTTCACGCCGAGCTTACTCGCTGCAATCCTCAACTCGCCCAATTCCAGCAGTAGTTTGACCTCATCCGGCACCGGCCCGTATATATCAGCCAGCTCGCCTTCGACCTGTTTCAAATCATCGGCGGTTCTCGCAACAGCAATTTTGCGATAAACATCCATCCGGCCCCTGTCAAGAGGTATGTAATTTTTGGGTATGCAGGTGGTAAATCCTAAATCCAGAACAGCGGTCGGGAACGCTTCCACCGGCTCATTCTTTAATCTTTTAACGGCATCGGCCAGCAGCTCGCAATACATCTGATAGCCCACGAGCTGAATATGACCCGACTGTTCAGACCCTAATATATTACCCGCTCCGCGAATCTCAAGGTCCCGAAGAGCGATTCTAAAGCCAGCTCCCAAATGCGAATATTCTTCAATGGCTTTTAGCCGCCGCGCCGCTATGGGCGTGATAGGTCGAGAGGACGGCAGCAGCATATACGCATACGCACGATGCTTGTACCTGCCGACTCTGCCGCGAAGCTGATGCATCTCCGCCAGGCCAAATCTGTCCGCATCATTTATGAAAATCGTGTTTGCATTCGGGATGTCCAGCCCCGATTCGATAATCGTCGTGCATACAAGTACGTCAATTTCGCCCATCACAAAATCTATCATCGTGCTCTCGAGTTCGCTCTTGGCCATCTGCCCGTGTGCGATAGAAACCTTTGCGTCACTAACCAGCTTTTGAATCTCCCAGGCCTTTTTCTCAATCGTCCTTACTCTGTTGTGCACAAAAAATACCTGTCCCTGACGGTTCAATTCACGAATTATACCTTTTTTTACAAGCTCTTTGTTGTAGGCAGTCACCGTTGTTACTATGCTTCGCCTGTCCAGGGGCGGCGTAGCCAGCGAGCTTATGTCACGAAGGCCAAGCAGCGACATATTCAGCGTTCGCGGAATCGGCGTAGCCGTCATCGTAAGAACGTCAACGTTGACACGCAATCTCTTGAGTCTCTCTTTGTGTTCAACCCCGAACCGCTGCTCCTCATCAATGATTAAAAGCCCCAAATCCTTAAAGCCCACATCTCCACTCAAAAGCCGGTGCGTACCAATGAGTATATCAACCCTGCCTGCCTTGGTTCGGGCAACTATGTCTTTCGCCTGCTTTGACGTCTTGAAGCGATTTAGCACCTCGATGCAGACCGGGAAATCAGCAAACCGCTCGGTGAAAGTCCTGCCGTGCTGAACACACAATACCGTAGTCGGCGCCAACATAGCCACCTGTTTTCCGTTCTCTACCGCCTTGAACACCGCCCGCATTGCAAGTTCGGTTTTCCCGTAGCCGACGTCGCCGCAAAGCAGTCTATCCATCGCCACGTTCTCCTGCATATCCGCCTTGATTTGCTCTGCGGCTGTAGTCTGGTCCGGCGTCTCCTGATAAGGGAAAGATTCCTCGAACTCTGCCTGCCAGTCCGAATCGGCCTCGAACTCAATCCCGCCTGTTGCTTGACGCCTCGCCTGGACCTCAAGCAGCTCATTGGCAAGGTCTCGAACCGACCGGGCGACTCTTTCTTTCTGCCTCTGCCATCTTTTTGAGCCGATTTTGCTCAGCTTCGGTCGCTTCGGACTCGTCCCTATGAACTTTTGCACCAATGCAATATTCCGCACCGAAACGTGGATTTTCACGCCGTCGGCATACTCAATCGTAAGATACTCGCTCGTCCCACCTTCCTCTTGTATCGTTTTCACACTCAGAAACTTCCCGATGCCGTACGAAGCGTGGACGACATAGTCACCCGCCTGCAAATCGCTGAGCGTATCCACCGGTGACGCCGCCCACATCGGCCGCCATCTTCTCCTAAGAGCATATTGGCCGAACAGCTCGTGGTGACTTATGACAATCGTATCCAGCGAATTTATAACAAAGCCCTGATGAACAAATCCCTGCACCAGCTTGAAATTCGCCGGCACTGCTTTCCCGCCCTCTTTTATAATCTCAGTTACCCGCTTGATTTCCGCTGAAGCTTCACAGTAAAGATAAACCTTTTTCCCCTGCTTTACCTCCTGGACTAATTGCTCCAAAGCTGCTTTATGCCCCGCCCATAAAGAAGTTGCCTTGTGCTGAAATTGCTGCACGCTTCTGACATCAACCTTAAGAAAATCATCTTCAGCCGAGGTTGCAAACCTGCATATTCGTAGTTGAACAAATCCGGCCATCGCATCGTAAATATCTGCCCAGTTGTAAAGCCGTTCAGGGTTTTCGACGCGCTCTATGAATACCTTCGCAACTTCCTCAATGTCACTCGGCTCTTCAAAAATTATTATGCAATCTTTCGGCAGGATATTTATGAAAAGCTCCCTCTCTTCTT
>CAZQYB010000103.1:0-9727 GCA_964597535.1 uncultured Pirellulales bacterium
GCAGGTTGGACTTTATCAGCCAGGAGATGCTCAGGGAAGCCAACACCATTGCCAGTAAGGCCTCGGATAGCGAGATTACCCGGTGCGTGGTCGATGTAAAATGCCGAATAGACCGGATTAAAGAGCAGGTTCAGAATGTGGAGTGATATTCTGTGTATCACGTTGTGGAGATTTTTCAGTCAATGCGTTGGCGGCGAGGCGTGATGCGGATATGAGCGAGCAAAAAAACAAAAAAGGCAGGATGGTTATAATTAGCGGTCCGTCCGGTGTGGGCAAAAGCACGATTTGCAGAGAAGTCGTCAAGCGGGTAGATAATGCTTATCTCAGTGTCTCGGTTACCACAAGGCCCAAATCCGAAGAGGAAGTTGATGGCGGGGATTACTGGTTTATATCAGAACAGCAGTTTCAGGAGCGGATAAGAAAGGGCCTTCTGCTGGAACATGCCGAGGTGTTCGGCAACTTGTACGGAACGCCGAAGGACAAGATAGACGAGGCGCTTCAGCGCGGCAGTAACGTTATTTTGGAAATCGACGTGCAGGGTGCAAAACAGGCCAAGCTGATATACCCGGAAGCGGTGATGATTTTTATTTTGCCGCCGAGCCAGAAGGAATTAGCCCGGCGTATGAACGGCAGGGGCAGAGAAGACGAGAAGGCGGCAGAAATAAGACTAGACCTGGCGGACGATGAAATCGCCGCTGCGTGGCAGTATTATAAACATATGGTTATAAATGGCGATTTGGAGCAGGCGGTAAGCGAAGTAACACAAATTATTGAACAGAGTGTCGGAGGAAAAGAATGATAGAGGAACTTAAGAGCACAGAGATAATTGATAAGGTTGGCGGTAAATTTAAATTAACTGCGCTGGTTCAAAAAAGGCTGGAGGAGTTGCTGGATGGCGCTCGGCCTCTGATAGAAGATACCGAGGGCAAAACACAACTGCAAATCGTTGTGCAGGAAATCCTTCAGGACAAAATTGCTATTGACTATAGAGCCGGCGACGTTGATAAGCCGGACAAAAAGTAGCTGAACTTAAATGCCGAAAGACAAATCAAATCTTGACGGTTTAAATGTTTTACTTGGTGTCAGCGGCGGGGTGGCCGCGTATAAGGCGGTCGATTTGGCCAGTAAGCTGAGCGGTGCCGGCGCCGGAGTGAAAACAGTAATGACGGAAAACGCGTGCCGGCTTGTTGGGCCGAAGAGCTTCGAGGCCGTTACCAGTTCTGCGGTTTTAACGAGTTTGTGGGAAACCCCCGGAGGTCACGAGATTGGTCATATCGCTTTGGTTGACTGGGCTGATATTGTGGTGGTAGCGCCGGCGACGGCGAACATTATAGGCAAGATTGCGAACGGCATCTGCGACGACTTGCTCAGTACCGTTCTTTGCGTGTGCTGGGCTAAGCCGGTGCTTTTGGCACCTGCGATGAACAGTAATATGTGGAACAATCCGGCTGTGCAACGGAATGTTAAGGCTGTAAAGGAGATGGGTTTTGAACTGATAGGTCCTGAGGAAGGGCGACTCGCCAGTGGCGCAGAAGGTATAGGCAGGATGTCGGAGCCGGAGGATATTTTAGAGATGGTCGGGAAAATAGCATCGAAGGCAAAAAGAAAAAAGTAAAAGCCTGGATTCCCGCTTGCGCGGGAATGACAGGTCGTTGGCAGGTAAGATGCATTTCTTAATTACAGCGGGCGGTACACGGGAATATATTGACCCGGTTCGCTTTATTTCCAATGCAAGCAGCGGCAGGATGGGCTATGCGCTTGCCCGTGCGGCACAAGAGGCCGGCCATAGAGTGACACTCATCAGCGCATCTGATTTGCAGCCGGCGGTCGGTGTGGAGTTTGTAGGCGTTGATAGTGCGGCTGAGATGTTCAAGGCCGTTAAAAGTTATTTTGATAAGTGTGATTGTTTGATTATGGCGGCGGCGGTTGCCGATTATACTCCTGTTAGGCCTGCAAAAAGTAAAATCAAAAGCAGTGGAAAACCCCTGACAATCAAACTAAAGCCCACAGCCGACATTCTTAAATGGGCAGGGGAGCATAAAAAGAAAAATCAAATTGTTGTTGGTTTTGCGTTGGAAGATAAGAAGTTAAGAGAAAGAGCGGAAAAGAAACTCAAAGAAAAAAAACTTGATATGATAATCGCTAATACTCCTGCTGCAATTGCCGCTGAGAGGTCAACCGTGCAAATAAAGGAACCGGATTCAGGTTGGACCAAAATGGAAAACGCCGGCAAAATTACCATCGCCAAGAGAGTTATTTCTCTGATAGAGAGCATCCATACGTAAGCAAGACTTGCAAATCAGGCATACTGCCACTGCCACCAAATAAAGAGGATTGCAAAGGCCAGTGCAATCCCCGAGCCGAATAGTAAGACTACTCGGGCAACCGTTCGGCTGAACTTATAAGCAAACGGACGGAGCAGGAAAGAAAGCAATTTGGGACGAATCAGAAAGACAGCTCCAAGGGCAGCCCAATAGATGCCTGTGATGAGCCCGAGAAGAAGGAGAGATTCGGGCTGTGAATATAGGGCATAGGTTTCATCGCTGACTTGGAGAAGGCCCACAATCCTGGGGGCGATATAGAAACAGGGCCAGAGAAGGATTAGTAGAAATGCTGTTATGTACATCGAAAGCAGTGGTGGGTAAATGAGCCACTTTTGCGCGCCAAGTTCTTCTTGCCGGCTGTTCGCTTCGCTTACTGCTGCTCTTGCGAGCATAAAGCTAAGCAGTAGCAGAACCAGGAACCCCAGCCTGCCGGCAAGAAATGCGAGGACGAATACACCAAAGGAGATGTATGCCAGTCGCCAGTCATCGGGGCCGGTGTGAAGGCGTTCAATTGTTTTTCGCCACCAGGGCAGTTCTTCCTCTGGGAGCCATTGACTTGGGCTGCCCAGTTTTTCGAGAACTATATTAAGGTTGTTGAGAGAGACGGGTTCTGCAGCAGCGGCAAGTTCGTTTTCAATGTGCTCTGTAATATTTTGCTCTACTTCATCGGCATCCACTGTTGCACAATCTCGAAGGCATACTCTCATTTCCTGAAGATATTTATCCAGACGTTTTTCTGCGCTGTCAGTTAAGTTAATCATAGCTTTTCCTCTCCTTTCAGAGTGTCTGTTCCGGCTTTGGTATCTCGCCAGTAATTATTCATTTCGCTCAGGATTTTTTCGCCTTTAGCGGTTAATTGGTAATACTTTCGGGGCGGGCCTTCGGTAGATTCGATGATTTTTGTTCGCACGAAGCCCTCTTGTTTGAGACGGCTGAGGATTGGATAAATGGTTCCCTCGCTGATTACGAGTCCATCAATGTCTCGAAGCATCCGCACGATATCGTAGCCGTACAGGCTTGTGCCTTTGATGGCGTTCAGTATGCACAATTCGAGCATTCCTTTTCGAAGCTGCGTGGCCCAATTGTCAAAAAATCGATTACCCATAGCCCAAGTATATAGTATTACAAGGTACCTGTCAATACCACCTATGCTATTTTTTTAAAAATTATTATGTTTTGTAACCTATTTCAGAACAAGATTTTACGGGCGAACAGCGTGTAAGGCGCGGAATTTTTTCTGATAATCGTGGTAATTTTAGCTGAGGAACCCAGCGCGTTATTATGGAGAAACAGTTATGGCAGCATGCGAATAATCGCTCAGAATGGTTTTGAATAGTTGAGCCCGGTGTGTAGAATTATGAGAACTGATAGCGGTGGTGCAACCGTCAATTGATATCAGAAAATTCTTGAACATTGCTACTCAGGGGATGTATAATGGCTATACAAGAAGAGGGAGCAGTATTATGAAACGTATCTGTCTGGCGGCAACTCTTATCAGTATTGCTATTCTGTCTGGCTGGGTTTCTGCCGAGCCGAAGCTTCTTGAGCTAGATGGTCGTGAGGTTGTGGTGCGGGTCTGGAGGAACAAGGAGCGTCAGGACGGCTATAAGAAAATAACTGCGACCGTAAAGGGCCGCGTCATTAAGCTGAAAAGGTTTCAGACGAGTGGCTGGACGTCTTTTCAGATGTATGCCGAAGACCAGGAAGATGTGGTGCTACAGGAGTACCTGGAGGGTAATTCGTGCGGCTGGGTCCTCTCAAAAGTGGGCTGGGAATATTTCCTTCCTTTGTCCCAAGCTGAGGTAAGCGGCAGAGAAGTAACGGTGCGCTTCTACCAATGCGGCGGGGAAGATCCCGAGGCGTTCACGAGAAAGCCGCTGAAACTTAACTCCGACAGAGTTGAATTCGACTTTGATGATGCGGATGCAAATACGTGGGTAGTTATTTTCGGGCAAGAGCAGCAAGACGAGCTAGTAAGAAGGGTGCTGGGTAACCGAGTATATGGGTGGCCTTATAAGAAAGGACTTGAGATTTGGCTGCTGCAAGAGCTTCCAAGCGACGAGCAGGCCAATTGCGACTTGACTTTTGTGGATGGGCTTGCCGAGCCTATTGCTCATGCAGATGTAAAGATATATCTTACGAGCAAAGACAAGCGTGTTCTGATCGGCAAGAAACAGCTTGGTGAAGATGGCCGTCTGACTGGCATTCCCTGCCGCGGGAAAGTCAGTGGATGGAATTGGGCTGGCACGCGTCCCGCGGCATTACACTTTGATGTCTCGCACCCGGACTATGGCTCTGCGTTTGTGGAACAGACCTACAAGGACGTTGAACTTTACTATGTTCCGCTGGTACGACGCGGGAGCGAGGCGGATAAGCGGAGCATCTGGGGCCGGGTAGTTGATTCAAAGGGGCAGCCTGTTGGTGGAGCGACCATCTGCGGTATCGCAATAACCACGCTGGGCGACGACTGGATCAGAAGCATGAGGAACCAGGAGCACGGTGTGACCACCGACGTAGACGGGCGATACCGGATGTACCTGCCGCCCTCTGAAGAGGCTTATCAGGTCGGTCCGATGATTCCGCCCAAGACCAAATATCACGTTAGTGTTAAGCCACCGGCGGGTTCGAATCTCTTGCGGGTGCTGCCTGAGATTATGAACGGCCAATCCACTGAGATTGTGCTCGAATATGGAGAGCATTTTCATACCTTTGCCTTTGAGGACAGTAACGGGATAATCAACGACGCGAATGTGCTCAAGGACATTCGCGTGGTTGTCCGACGACCAGGCAAACACAGCGACGTGTGGTTTCGATATAAGCGATGGAAAGAGGGCGCGAGGCTGCCACTGGGCAGGTGTGATGCCAGACACAGGGAATACAGATTCCAGAGTCTGGAGGTAACGGCAGATAGTCCGGAGAGGCTCATCTTCCAAGTCAAGGCGCCAAAATCAAAAACCTACAGAGGGCGGGGGGTCAATGGGATAACGGATGAACCTATGGGTGGAGCGTTTGTAGTTGCATCTGGGGGGTGTAGCGGACGGAGCAGTCTTGCTTGGCTGAGCACGACAGAATGGGCTAAGCTGCACAAGATGCAAAGATTCCCGCCTACAGGGAAGGGTCCCAAACTGCAATCGACCGAGGCAAGAGGTTTGCCTTTTGATTGTGCCTCGTTGGTTCGCAGCGATGTAGAGGGCAGATTTGAGGTGAATTTGCCAGCAGGGACAGAGGTAGAAAGATTTATTGTTTTTGAGGAGGATTATCTGGCTTATCATTTGCCAATGAGCTGGGCAAGAGAGGATAGTGATGGGGTTTGGGTTTTTCCGGAGGCGAGACTTTTTCCAGCGGCGAAGGTGAGTGTTCGGCCTGATTTCGCAGTGGACCCGAACCGGCGGCCTATGCTTGGTCTTCCAGGTTGGTTCCTGATGGGACCGCAATGGTTTGTCGACAAGGAAAAGAGCCCTGCCTGGGCAGAGAAGCTGCTGGCCGCGTGTGGCGAAGAGGCCGATGAAGGCCTCTTCCGCGGCAATCGGCTTGGTGTCATACCGATCCAAGGTGACTACCGTCCGCACCGCTTTCTGGTACCGGCGGGAGTAAGTCTGCAGTTGAATCTGCGCAGCGTTGGTTCTGTTGAGTGGGCACCCATTACGGTCGGGGAGGACATAAAGCTGGAGCAGGGCCAGCTCATGGACTTGGGCAGGCACAAGATTGTCGAGCCGTTCGGAGTATTTGTCGAGGTGCTGAATTCGGCAGGAACGCCGGTTGAAGGTGTACCGGTTATGGTCTGCGGCGGGTACGACCCTGCGGTCAGCAGCAGCGATGAGGAGGGCATCGCAATATTCGAGTTTGTCGGGTATTCGAAAGGCGAGTTCGTTGTGGAATGTGACACCGGAGGCGGCGCAGACAAGTCCACCCTTCGCGAAGCTACGGCCTTCAAGATAAGCGGGCCGGAGGATGCCAACAGCATTCACACGCTGGAGGTCTCAGATGAGCTACTCTATCATCTGTTCAAGTGAGGATTAAGACTGGTTTTGCAAAAGGTCAATAGTATGAGAGAAGCTTCCTTACTCGCGGTGTTACTTGCGGGGGTCTTGGCTGGTGGTTTGTTAGCTGCCGAAGACCCAAATTCTCTCGACCTTACCGGCAGAGAAGTGGTGGTTCGTGTGTATAGGGATTGGTCGCAGGATGAGAGAGGGGTCTGAAGGTTGAGCTTCGCGCCGAGAGGCCGTGCGATTACGCATACGTTTTGAAGATGCGGCTCAAGGGTAAGCCGCTCGGTCGTCTGAAGCAGAACGGTTTTTTTCAGGCGGGATTTCGTACGCGAAGCGGTGAAGAAAAGTTGCAACTTCACAGCACAGGGCTTACGAAATGTATCTGATTGAGTTTTGCTGTTGAAATTTGAAAAGGAGATGAAATGGATAAGGCAGGTAAATTTGCTGTGGCGCTTATTTTCGCGTCCACAGCCATATTCATCAGCGGTTGTGGGCATAGGCAGGTGAAGCGTGTCGGGATGGTAATCAGGGTCAGGCCGGAGAAAATACAGGAATACAAAGAGCTTCACGCGGATTCCAATCCCGGTGTACGGGACCTTCTTACTAAATACAATATGCATAATTTCTCAATCTTCCTGTATGAGATTGACGGCAAATTCTATGAGTTCGGCTACTACGAGTACACAGGCGAGAACTATGAAGAGGATATGGCCAAGCTGGACGCTGAGCCTCGTAACAAGCAGTGGCTGAAAATATGCGACCCTCTGCAGATACCACTTGAGGGAGAAAAATCCTGGGCGATTATGGAGCGAGTCTATTACAACGACTAAAACGTCTGCAAAAAGCGGTTGGGGACGAGATTAAAGAAACGATAGTTACGCAGAAAGGCAGGAACTATGAGAGTAAGAATTTGGGCGGTTCTGGTTTTGTGTGCCTGCGTGGCGGGTTGTTCGAAACAACCTGCTGAGGATGAAAGTGGGCCGGTAACAACCCGTGATATGCGCAGTGAGTGGAAAAAAATCGCCGGCAAGACCGGATGGAAGGAATATGCGAATAATCCCATAATAAAACCCGGCGAAGAGGGCGAGTGGGACTGCTGGGCGGTTATGTCGATGAGTGTTGTTGAAGTCGGCGACACGTTTCATTTGTACTATGAGGGAGGTCTGACCGGCTGCGGCGACCTGCAGGTTGGACACGCCACGTCAACAGATGGGCTGCGCTGGGTGAAAGACCCGGCGAATCCGGTGCTGCGGCCGGGGAAGCCGGGTGAGTGGGATGATGGAGCAACGTGGGACCCGTTTGTACTATATGAGGATGGTGTGTTTAAGATGTGGTACGGCGGCGAAAGGAAAGGTCATCGGAGTTTTCAGTGCGGCTACGCCATATCCGGGGATGGTACCCATTTTGTCAAAAAGGGCAGGATAAGCAACTTTGATACCGAGCGGATTGCAGATATGCATGTCTGTCACGATGACCAGAGCGGCCGATTCTACATGTACTATAGGAACTGGGGACAGGTTGCCGAGGATGGCGAAAGACTTCGGCTGGCGATTTCTGCCGACGAGACCAGCTTCGATTTCGATAAATCCCTGCCGATACGGATAGAAGGCGAAGAACCCGGGCACCAATACACTCATGTGTTCAAGGAAGGGCGGACGTGGTATATGTACTACGGCTTTGAGACAAAGGCAAGGGCCGGCTATGCCACATCGCTCGACGGTCTCCACTGGAAGGCACAGAATACAGAGCTTGCCGGGACCGAGGACGCTGAGATTCTAAAGGTCGCCGACAAGCTTTATTTTATGTTCTACTGCCCGGAAGGTTTTCAGGACGAGGCCGACTGTGACATCAGACTGGCAATCTATAACGGCGACCTCGACGGGCTTGCTGTCGAGGACTGAGCGCTAAGGTTGTTCATTGGTCTTTTATTCCAAGGTCGTCTTTTGTGAGAATGGGTTCGAATTTGTAGCCGGCTTTGGTTACATTTTCCTCCGCTCCTTGTCTGCGGTCGATAACGCAGACGATTTTTTTGACGGTTGCGCCGGCATCGGTGATGACTTTGGCGGCCTCAAGGACCTGCCCGCCGGTGGTTGCGATGTCCTCTACGAGCAGGACGACATCGTCCGGCTTTAAGACGCCCTCGACCAATTTGCCGGTGCCGTAGCCCTTTTTTGCGTTGCGAACTATTATCCAGTTTTTACCTGTTTGCATAGCGGTGGCGGCAGCTAAAGCCACGCCGCCTAATTCCGCGCCGGCTATCAAGGTGACATCGTCGGTTACATATTTGGCGAATTCTTCGCCGAGGGCTTTTAGGATGTCGGGGCAGGTCTCGAAAAGGTATTTATCGAGGTAGTACTTACTTCGCTTTCCGCTGCGAAGGACGAAATCACCTTCGAGATATGCGGTTTGTTTAATGCGTTTTATAAGCTCTTTCCTATTCACAGTACGAGTATCTCCTTATGTGCTTCGCTCAGGATGACGCTAAACTTTAAGCGTCACTTTTCTGTTTAGCTGCTTTCGGTATTTTCTTTTGATGGGTGTTACCATCTCTTTTATGAATTCATCGACCTGCTGCGGTGCCCGGCCGATGTAGTTTTTCGGATTCAGGACCTTTTTGAAATCGAGGTTTCCAAAATCCTGGTCGGCTTTTAATCTCTCAATTAAATCATTGGCTTTGCCTAATTGCTTTACCTGAGCTGCGGCGGCCTGTGAGTGCTGCCTTATTTTTTCGTGCATTTGCTGCCTGTTGCCTCCTGCCTTTACCGCCGCCATCAGGATATTTTCGGTGGCCATAAAGGGCAGCTCAGCCCAGATGTGAGCTGTAATAACCTTGGGATAAACGACGAGGCCGTCGAGGACGTTTGTCAGGACTTCCAGGATTCCATCGACGGCCAAAAACGCTTCGGGGATGACTACCCTTCTGTTAGCAGAATCGTCGAGAGTTCTCTCAAGCCACTGCTCGGAGGCTGTCACAGGCGGACTGGTCGCCAGGCTAAGTACCAATCTGCTCAGGGCCGTTACTCTCTCGCACCGCATTGGATTTCTTTTATAAGCCATTGCGGAGGAGCCGACCTGGGATTTTTCGAATGGCTCCTCCATCTCCTTCATACCAGCCAGCAGTCGAAGGTCGTTGCAGAATTTGTGTGCCGACTGCGCTATCGAGGCAAGGCAGTTTACCACAAGGGTATCGAGCTTTCGCTGATATGTCTGGCCGGTGACGGCGCAGGTTTTTGTAAAGCCGAAGGCCTTTGCCACGGTTTTGTCGAGCTGCTTTACTTTACTGTCGCTGCCGTCGAAAAGCGCCAGGAAAGAGGCCTGTGTGCCGGTGGTGCCTTTTACTCCTCTAAATGGCAGGTCTTGGTGTCGGTGTTCAAGCTCGTCCAGGTCCATAACGAAATCATAGCACCATAGTGC
>CAZQYB010000104.1:0-9726 GCA_964597535.1 uncultured Pirellulales bacterium
ATTCAGCAGGAAACAATGTTGGTTATAGCCGACAACTCAGGTGTCAAGTCGGCGTTATGCATCAAGGTTCTTGGAAAAGTTGGAGCCCGTGGTAAAAAAACCCGGCCTGTAGCTACGGTGGGCGATATTGTCTGTGTTGCTATCAAAAAGGCGTTGCCGAACTGCCAGTTGGATGACAAAAAAGTACATAAATGTGTTATTATTCGCACCAGTAGTCCTTTGAAACGTTCTGATGGAAGCTATGTGAGGTTCGATAGCAATGCTGCGGTTATGATTGATAATGATGGCAATCCTATAGGAACAAGGATTTTCGGCGCGGTGGCCCGTGAGCTTCGCGAAAAAAACTATATGAAAATTATTTCGCTTGCAAGCGAGGTGGTATAAATCAAAATTGCGAGTTAGAGACAGAAAATGGCTTTGCATATAAAAAAAGGTGATACGGTTGAGATTATTACCGGTGACCATAAAGGCGCCACCGGCAGGGTGTTGCGTGTTATACCTGGGAAGAATAAGGTAGTGGTTCAGGGGCACAACATAGCTAAAAAGCACGTTCGGCCTTCGCGCAGGAATCCCCAGGGAGGCCGCGTTAATGTTGAACAACCGATACATATAAGTAATGTCCTGCCGGTGAATCCGAAAAGCTCAAGGGGCACTAAAGTTCGTTATCGTATAAGCGAGGATGGAACTAAGAAACGAGTTGCGACCGACGGTACCGAAATCGGCATTATTAAAAAGGAAAGTAAATAGGAAATAGTGAAGCGTTGTGCGTGATGCGTTGAGCGCAATATGTGATACGAAATATGGCACGTTTGAAGGATTTATATAAGTCCCAGATAGTTCCGGAATTGACCGGGGAATTTAACTATAAAAATTCTCTGGCTGTGCCGAGGATGGAGAAGATTGTTGTTTCTATGGGTGTTGGCAGGGCCACCCAGGACAAGAAATTTCTGGAACTGGCTAAAAAGGACCTGACGATGATTACAGGGCAGATGCCCTTGGTTTGTAAAGCCAAGAAAAGCGTCTCGAATTTCAAAGTCCGCGCAGGCAATGAAACCGCTTTGAAGGTTACTATCCGCGGTGAGCGAATGTACGAATTTATGGATAGACTCATTAATCTTACAATCCCTCGAGTAAGGGACTTTCGAGGCCTTAATCCAAACAGTTTTGACGGCAGGGGCAATTACTCGATGGGTTTGAGCGAACAGGGTGTTTTTCCTGAAATCAATCCGGGTCAAATTGAGTTTCAGCAGGGTATGAACATAACCTTTGTAACGACAGCGAATACAGATGAAGAAGGAAGGAGAATGCTGTCGCTTTTTGGTATGCCGTTTAAGAAGCCGGCTGTGGAAATGGGTAACGTTTAACTGTTGCCGACGAACAAGTAAGGGTTAGTTTGGAGCGTGTGAATGTCAACTAAAGCGCTGGAAAACAAGGCGGAAAAGAAGCAAAAGTTTCGTGTCAGAGGGTATACACGCTGCCAGCTTTGTGGAAGAGCCAGGGCTGTTTATCGCAAGTTCAAGATTTGCCGGATTTGCTTTAGAACATTAGCCAACGAAGGAAAAATACCGGGAGTAAGAAAAGCCAGTTGGTAAAACGTGAATTGTAGATAGTAACACAAACCGCGAAACAAGAGGTACGAGTCTATGAGTTTGAGCGACCCAATAGCTGATATGCTGACGAGAATTCGCAATGCTGTGCGAATAGATAGAAAGCAGGTTAGTATCAGGGCGTCGAAAATCTGCGAAGGTATAGCAACTGCCTTAAAAAAGGAAGGTTACATCGAGGATTTCGACCTGATTGATGACGCCAAACAGGGAATATTAAGAGTTACTCTAAAGTACGACCAGAATGGCCAGTCTGTTATTAATGAAATAACCAGAACAAGCAAACCTGGCCGGAGAATCTATTCTTCCGTTGACGAATTACCACATGTTTTGGGCGGTATGGGTATAGTGATTGTCTCAACAAGTAAAGGTGTGATGAGTGACAGGAGTTGTCGCCAGGCCAATGTGGGCGGCGAGATACTTTGTACGGTGAACTGATGAGTCGTATCGGGAAAAAACCGGTTGTTATCCCTGATGGGGTAAAGGTTGAGCAAACTGGACAGTCTGTTAAGGTTTCAGGTCCGCTCGGCAGTTTAGAATTGGACTGGCACCCGCGGATAAAGCTAAGAGTTGATAGTACCGCAGAAAAGATATTCGTTGAAAATGAGCATCCTGAAGTCCGCCAGAACAGGCAGTTACACGGTACAATGCGTGCCTTGATTGCTAATATGGTAACGGGTGTCAGCAAGGGTTTTAGAAAGAAGATGGAAATATATGGCACCGGCTTTAATATCAAAGAGCAGGAGGACAAGCTGATTTTGCAGGTTGGCTTCTGCCATCCGGTGGAGCGGGTAATACCAAAGGGCATAAAGGTCGAGATTAGGACAGCGGCAGCTAGAGGCAACGATGTACCCGCTACGTTTACGCTTTCAGGAATAGATAAGTGTCTCTTGGGGCAGTTCGCTGCCGATATACGAAGAATAAGACCTCCCGAGCCATACAAGGGAAAGGGCATCCGTTATGCTGATGAGCAAGTAAAACGCAAGGTTGGTAAAGCGTTTACGTCAGGAGCAGTATAAAGAGCGGATAGAAAAACAAAAGCTGTCCGCTATTACGCTAATTGGAAATTTGGTTTTTATGAGCATTGACAAGCTAAAAAGAGCGGTACTAAGGCGCAAATATCACGTGCGAAAGAAAGTTTTTGGCACGCCGGACAGACCACGACTGTCGGTATTTCGCTCCAACAGGAATATTTACGCCCAGATTACAGACGATGTTGCAGGAGTAACACTTGTTTCCGCAAGCACAAGAGCTAAGGGATTGCGGGACCGGTTGTCCGACAGCGGTAACATAAAAGCCGCTCAACTGGTAGGTGAAGCGGTCGCAAAGCAGGCACTTAAGGTGGGTATTAAGTGCGTTTGCTTTGATAGAGGCCGTTATAAGTTTCATGGCAGAATCAAGGCTCTTGCCGAGGCGGCAAGAAAGGCCGAGCTGGTTTTTTAAAATAGTGGATTGATGATACAGGGTAGAGCATATAAAGAACTATCCGCTGTAAGATTTGGAGAAAATGATTGGTGGCAGAACTGGTTAAACCGTCTGGTCAGGAAGAACGCCCGTTTGAAGAAAACGTTGTAAAAGTATTTCGCTGCGCCAAAGTGGTCAAAGGTGGTCGCAGGTTCAGCTTTGCAGCGTTGGTAGTTATTGGTGACCGGGCAGGCACGGTAGGTATCGGTTACGGCAAGGCTAATGAAGTGCCCCTGGCGGTTGAGAAAGGGATAAAAGACGCCAAGAAATTTCTGCACAGGATAGTTTTGCGCGGCCGAACAATTCCACACCAAGTCAGCGGTAAATACAGAGCTACAAAGATAACATTGGTACCAGCCAACCCCGGCAAAGGGGTCATAGCCGGCTCCAGTGCCCGAGCAGTACTTGAATTGACCGGCGTACAGGATGTCCTTACAAAAGTTTACGGAAGCACCTCAGCTAAAAATGTTGTCAAAGCCACATTAGATGGTTTGTCGAAATTGCGTAACAAGGAGATAGTTGAATCTCTTCGTGGCGTGGAAGTTGAACCTGTAAAAAGGCGGTGATGATTTAGATGTTGAATTATGAAATAACTTCTGTTGCGGGTAAGCATAAAACTTGCAGACGTATTGGCAGGGGCACCGGTACCGGTCGAGGTAAAACCTGTGGCCGAGGCCACAAAGGCGCAGGCAGCAGGGCCGGCTCGTCTTCAAGGTCGCTTTATGAAGGTGGTCAGATGCCTTTGTTCAGACGATTACCCAAACGTGGATTTAGTAATTATAAATTTGCAGCACGTTACGAAATTGTAAATGTTTTACAATTGGAAAGATTTGACGACGGCGCTGCCGTCGGTGTAGAGCAATTATCCAATGCCGGACTAATCAACAGTCTGATAAGTAAAGTCAAAATTCTTGGCAATGGCGAACTTACAAAAAAGCTGGAGGTAACTGCTCATAAATTTAGCAGAACAGCCGAGCAGAAAATTATAGGCTGCGGCGGAAGAGCAAAACTAATAGAGTAAGCAATTGGGTTCTCAGTTTGCTACTTATTTCAGCGGACCCTATAAAATGATGTCGATTTAATTACTGTAAAGCAAAAGGGTTATAGGGAAATATA
This sequence comes from uncultured Pirellulales bacterium, assembly GCA_964597535.1. Taxonomy (GTDB): domain Bacteria; phylum Planctomycetota; class Phycisphaerae; order Sedimentisphaerales; family Anaerobacaceae; genus CAZQYB01. The sequence continues at coordinate 4,185 of CAZQYB010000104.1, forward strand.
AGAATGCTTGGAACAATAGTTAACGTATTTAGGATACCGGACTTGCGCAACAAGATTCTTTTTACTTTGGCGCTGCTGGTAATATACCGGATTGGCTTTCACATTCCCATTCCTGGTTTTAACCAGGAGGAGGTAGCTAAATCCGTCAAGACAAGAGACACTGATAGTCCGTTAGGCAGGGCGGCTGAATACATGCAAATGTTTACCGGTGGAACATTAAGTCGCAGCAGCTTATTTGGTCTGGGAATTATGCCGTACATTACTGCTTCTATTATTCTTATGTTGTTGGGTGAGGTTGTCCCCGCGTTGAAAAAATTGCGGCAGGAGGGTCAAACCGGCTATAAAAAGATACAGGAGTATACACGCTACCTGACGGTGCTGATATGCTTCATTCAAGCGCTGATGGTTATGAAGTGGTTGGGAGGTAGTGGCTTGACCTATGCAGGTATGGAAACCCAGGCTATGATAATGGGTATTGTCGGTATGACGGCCGGCACCGTCTTCTTGATGTGGCTCGGTGAACAGATAGACGAGTATGGCATAGGCAACGGCATTAGTTTGATAATTATGGCCGGCATCACTGCCCGAATGCCTTGGGCGCTCCAGACGCTTTGGGAGAATGTCAGCTTCAAAGTCGCTGCACCGACCGGCTCCGTAGGACCCGCAAAGTTATTGTTTCTGGTAGCAGCTTTCGTATTCGTCGTTGCAGGCGCTATACTCATAACTCAGGGACAGCGCCGAATACCAATTCAACAGGCGAAACAAATGAGGGGACGCCGAATGTATGGTGGACAAAGACATTATTTGCCGCTTCGCGTCAACCACGGTGGAGTTATGCCCTTAATCTTCGCATCCAGTTTTATGATATTTCCGCCTGTCATAATAGCTCAGTTGGCGAACATAGAAAGATTAGAGGATTCAGCTTTTCTTCAGACTTTGCAGGGTGCTTTGCGCTACGATGCTTACACGTACAATATCTTGTATATGTTGTTGATATTCTTGTTTGCATATTTTTGGGTTACGGTCCAGTTTCAGCCGAAGGATTTGGCCAAAAACTTGCGCGATTCCGGCAGCTTTGTTCCCGGGCTTCGGCCTGGACGGAGAACCGCCGAATACCTCGAGAAAGTAATGATGAGAGTTACTTATTTTGGAGCCGCATTCCTGGCTATAATCGCCATTGTACCCAAGGTGGTTTCAATATCATTAGGGATTGATTGGCGAGTAACGGCGTTTTTGGGCGGCACAGGCTTATTAATAGTTGTCAGTGTCTCACTGGACCTCGTCCAGAAAATCGAGGCCAACCTCTTGATGCGCAGCTATGAGGGTTTCAGTGAGACCGGCAGGATAAAAGGAGCGTATGGATGAGAATAGTTTTGCTGGGTGCTCCCGGTGCAGGAAAAGGGACTCAGTGTAAGCGTATTGTTGATAAGTATGGCCTGCTCCATCTGTCCAGCGGTGATATCTTACGACAACAAAGTGCCGAAGACACCGAGTTGGGCCAGAAAGCCCAAAGTTATATGGATTCAGGTGCACTTGTCCCGGATGAAGTAATGGTTGGGATGATGGTCGGTGAGATAAAAAAGGCCCCCGATACCGGCTTCGTACTGGACGGTTTTCCAAGAACCGTTAAGCAGGCCGGCGAACTTGACAAAGCCTTGGCTTCAAGTGGAGAAAAAATAGATATTGTTTTGAATTTGAAAGTAGATGACCATATAGTGGCCCAGCGAATGACCGGCAGGAGAAGCTGTCCTAAATGTGGGGCGGTTTACCACGTTGAGAACCTGAAACCGAAGGTCGATGGAATATGTGATAATGACGGCGCCGAGCTTATTCAAAGGCCTGATGACAGCCCTGAAGTAGTGGCGAATCGCCTTAAGACCTATCACCTGCAGACTGAGGCCGTGGTTGATTACTATAAAAACAACAGTACCGTTTATGGTGTCGATGCCAACAAAAACGCCTATGAGACAACTGCTTTAGTGTTTGAAAAGTTAGACGCTCTCGTCAAAGTATGAAAAGATACGAGATACGAATTAAATGCCTATAACGCTTCGCAGCCGAAGGGAAATTGAGTTGATGCGCAGAGCAGGGGCTGTTGTAGCAGACGTTCTTTCAAAATTACAGGAGATTGCAGAACCGGGAGCAACTACCGGGCATTTGGATAGAGTTGCTTTGCAAATGGCCGCCGAGGCAGGGGCGGAAGTTCTGTTTAAAGGTGTCCGCAGCCCGTTTGCTCGAATTCCGTTCCCCGGTTCGATTTGCGCCTCGGTGAACGAGCAGGTCGTTCATGGAATTCCTTCCGATAGCGTAAAGCTTAAGAACGGCGATGTTCTGAGCATTGATTTTGGCGCCAGACTTAACGGCTATTGTGGGGACGCTGCTGTTACGATTGGCATCGGTGAAGTTCCTGAGGACAAACGCAGACTTATGGACGTGACCAGGCGGGTTCTCGACATAGCGACAGCTAAAGCTGCACCGGCTGTTAAGTGGAGCCGGATAGCTGCAGAAATGCAAAACTATGTTGAGTCAGCCGGTTTCTCGGTTGTAAGAGACTTTGTTGGACACGGCATCGGCAGAGAAATGCACGAGGAGCCAAGAGTGCCTAACTTTGTCAGTGATGAGTTGTTGGCCGATGATATCATTCTGGCTGAAGGTATGATTTTGGCAGTGGAGCCGATGATTACCGCCGGCAGCAGTGACGTACGCACGTTGAAGAATGGCTGGACGGTGGTAACAAAAGATGGTAAATGCTCAGCCCATTTTGAAAATACGATTGCGATAGTGGAAAATGGTTGTGAGGTGCTGACAAGGAAAACGTGAAGTAAGAAGCGTTGTTGTTGTGCGTGACGCGTATTGCGAAAAAGAAACGGGATGTGAGATACGGAATAGACGTCTATGGCAAAAAGAGAGGCGATAAGATTGCAGGCCACGGTGATAGATGCTTTGCCAAATGCAATGTTTAGAGTGGAATTGGAAAACGGCCACAAGATTTTGGCGCATGTCTCAGGCAAAATGCGAATGCATTATATTCGAATCTTGCCCGGTGATACGGTTACTGTTGAAATGTCACCCTATGACTTGAGTAGGGGCCGAATAATTCTGCGTCATTAGGTATAGCTCGGCTATCGTGTGTGAATCGCAAAACATGAAGTAGGTTGCAAAGAAAATGAAAGTTAGAAGTTCTGTAAAACGTATATGTGAAAATTGTAAGATTGTTCGTCGCAAAGGCGTTGTCAGGGTGATTTGTACAAATCCCCGACACAAACAGCGTCAGGGTTGATTGATAAATGATAATTGATAATCAATGTTTGATGATTAGATAATGAACAATCGATTGAAAGAGGAGTTGATATGCCGCGTATAGTTGGTGTCGATATTCCGAGCAATAAATCCGTATGGATTTCATTAACCTATATTTTTGGTGTGGGTAAATATACTTCGGAACAGATTTTGAAAGAGGCCAGGGTCGAAAAAAACGCAAAGGCCAGCGACCTCACCGAAGACGAACTTAGCCGGATAACTCAGGTTATCGACCGCAATTACATCGTGGGAGGCCAGCTTCGCAGGCAGGTTACTCAAAATATTGCTCGATTGCGTGATATAACCTGTTATAGAGGAATTCGCCACAGGAGGGGATTGCCCGTGCGGGGACAGTGCACTCAGAGCAATGCACGAACCCGCAAAGGACCCAGAAAAACTGTGGCAGGCAAGAGAGGCGTAAAGGAAAAACGCTGAGAAAATGGATTATTGATAATTGATAAATGATAGTTAATGCAGAAGTAAAAAGTGTAAAACCAAAAGGGCAAAACGAAAAAAAACAAAATTAAAATGTAATAGTCAATGGTCAATAATCGTTAATAGAGGATTCTTATAATAATGGCAAAAGGTGCAAAACGAAAAGTTAGGAGAAATGTCGTCAGGGCTATTGTGCACATCAAAGCGACATTCAACAATACGCTGATTACCATTACGGATATGAATGGTGATACAATTTGCTCAAGTTCGGCAGGATGTGTCGGTTTCAAAGGTTCTCGCAAAAGTACTCCCTTTGCTGCTCAGCAGGCTGCACAGCGTTGCGCCGCTGCCGCTAAGCGCAATGGTATTCGGGAGCTTGAAATTAGGGTTAAGGGGCCAGGCTCAGGTCGTGAATCTGCCATTTCAGCTCTTCAGCAGACGGGATTGCGTATCGCTTCGATAGAAGATGTCACTGCATTGCCGCATAACGGCTGTCGACCACGGAAGCGAAGACGAGTATAAAACGAAGGAACCATTAAAATGATTCGTTTGGAAAATTTTTTGGGGAGATAGACAAAAAAGATGGGACGTTATCTTGGTTCATCTTGTAAATATTGCCGTCGTGAAGGTGTGAAGCTGATGCTTAAAGGCATCAGATGTGAGACGGCTAAGTGCCCGATTGAAAAAAAACAGCGCAATTTAGCTCCCGGTATGCATGGGTGGCGCAGAGGCAGAGCAAGTGAATATGGTGATAGACTGCGGGAAAAGCAGAAAGTAAAAAGATACTATGGGATTCTGGAGCGGCAGTTTATGAGATATTTCCACAAAGCGGAGCGAATAAAGGGTAACACCGGCGAGATTCTCCTGCAATTGTTGGAAAGTCGCTTGGATAATGTGGTATATAAGTTGAATTTTGCAGCTTCGCGTAAGGCTGCCAGGCAGTTGATTACCCACGGCCATATTTATGTAAATGGTCGTAAGGTTGATGTGGGTGATTACACTATTAAGGTGGGAGATAATATAACAGTCAAGGATTCCGAAAAAAGTGTCAAAAAGATAAAGCAGCAGTTGGAAAGTAATCCGAACTTTACCACACAAGGTTGGTTGCAGTTGGATCGTGGACAACCGCGAGCAACTGTTGTTGCACTGCCCAGCCGGGATGATGTTCAGATCCCTGTTGAGGAACATTTGGTTGTGGAGTTTTGTTCAAGGTAATCTTTGGATTGACCGTTTCGATTTTAAATTCTGCTGGTCAATTGCAAGGGACTAATAGATATTAATCATAGGAGGCCTGTATGCGAGTTACATGGCGTGGTTTGGAGTTGCCGACGCGCGTTGAAAAGGACACGAGGGTATCAAGTGATAAGTACGGTCGGTTCTTTATCGAGCCTTTCGAGCGTGGTTTCGGCACCACTATTGGTAACGGTATGAGACGCGTATTGCTTTCATCGTTGGAAGGCAGTGCCGTAACATCCATCAAAGCAGCCGGCGTCAACCATGAATTTACTTCGATAGAGGGCATAAAAGAGGATGTCACCGATGTCATTTTGAATGTCAAGAATCTTGTCATTCGGCTCCGGGACCAGGACCCGAAGACGATGAAGGTTTCAGCAAACAAAGCCGGGGCCGTAACTGCCGCCGATATAATTGCAGACCCGAGCATAGAGGTGATAAACAAAGATATGGTGATAGCCACTTTGACTAAAGATGTGAATTTTGAGATGGAAATGGTGGTTGAAAACGGACGCGGCTATATGCCGGCTTCCGAACGAATCGCCGCTATGGACAGATTCGACCAGGAAGTCGG
>CAZQYB010000105.1:0-9600 GCA_964597535.1 uncultured Pirellulales bacterium
GTTACTTCTTTGCCGGCCTTCATCGCCGTTTGAGCCAGCAGTCTGCCGGCCAATACAATCCCCTGCCCGCCGAAACCGGCGATTATCACTTCTTCATAAAGCTTGTTTCTTGTATCTCGCATCTCGTATGTCATATTATGTATTACTCACTTGTTCTCGCCCATCGAGGTTTTTCCGGATGTAGCGTCTTGCTAATTTGATGACAAAGTGCATGACGATGAAAAAAAAGATGCCGAAGCTGATACCAGTGGTGATAGCCTTAGGCACCCAGATTTCCACCAAGCCGCTAGCCAATCCCAGGCAGAATCCAGATACGACGATTACAACCCAAGTTTTCCAATTTCGAAGAGCTTTTAGATATCCTCGCAGCCAAATTGCTTTGCGTTCCTTCTTTGACATTTTTGCCAGTTCTGGAATTGGCTCGATCGACAAATAATCTCTTATAGACCATCTTTCATTCATAACAGCTTCTCTACTTTCATTTTTCAGCCTTTTAATCTCCCAATTGGGAAAGCCTTTGTCATCTCCTTCTCAATCCATTCCATCGCCTTGGCAGGCGTCATTCGCCAGTATGTCGGGCAGGGTGAAAGCACCTCAACCAGCGAAAGGCCCTGGGCGCCGTCAAGCTGCAGCTCGAAGGCGTGTTTGATGGCCTTTTTGGCCTTTTGGACCTGCGCCGGATTGTAAACGGAGCATCGCTCAATATAGGTCGCTCCCGGCAGCACTGATAGCAGTTCGCATACTTGCAGTGGATAGCCTTCACCGACTGCCTTTCGTCCCTGTTGCGTTGTTGCTGTTACCTGGCCGAGAACAGTCGTCGGCGCCATTTGCCCCCCTGTCATCCCAAATACGGCGTTGTTGATAAAGATAACTGCTATCTGCTCGCCTCTGTGGGCGGCGTGGATGATTTCCGCCGTTCCTATTGCAGCCAAATCGCCATCACCCTGGTATGAGAAAATTATCTTGTCGGGATTAGCTCTTTTCATACCCGTCGCCACCGCCGGCGCTCTGCCGTGGGCGACCTCGACCATATCGACGTCAAGGTAATCGTAAGCCAACACCGCACAACCGACCGGTGCTATCCCGATAGTGCGCCCGCGTATGTCCAGCTCATCAATTGCCTCAGCTATCAACCGATGCGCAATTCCATGCCCGCATCCGGGGCAATAATGCGTCGGGCAGTCTTTAAGCGTTGGCGTTCGGCTGAATACTGTTTTCACGTTTTATACCTCACATTACTTTTAGCGCATTCCGCTGTTAAATATCATTAAAACCTTTTCCAAGTTCTCCTGCAAGTTTGGTTATCAGGGGCCTCCTTTTCTACACAGGTACTCCTTTTCCAAATGCCGTACACGCAACTCATGCAGACCATGACACCTCATCAAGCCGAGCATTTTATCACTTTCATTATCGTACTGATACGAAAATTCAGTATCCAAGAATGAGTCACCGGTTGGGTTCACCAGCAGTGTTGCAGCAGGCCATTCGACTTTCTTACTTGTGTAGAACTCTATCTTGCCGAAGTCGAAACCTCCACACGGCTCGGCCGGCGCTGCCGAATAAATGCTCATCCAGACCTCTTTGATAATATCAGTGTCGTCAGTCGTGACAGAAACCTCAGTTCCGAAATCATCATCTGAACCGATAAATTTCAACATGGCGGTCGTTCCCGGTGCAACACCCCTCGCCTTAAACCGCTTAACCAATGAATTTCTTGAGCAGCCGACCGACAGCAAAAGTACGTAAATCAAACTCGCATAAAATGCGACCTTCATTATCAATTCCTTATCGCAGGCAGGGATAATAGCTTATCTCTTTTGAAAATCCTGTATGCATCCACATTCAGGGGTTACTCTTCCGTCGCTCGTACTCCCTTTTTAGGTGCCACATAACTAACTTTTCCAGGCCGGGACACCTCCACAGGCCATAGTAACCTTCGCGGCCGGAATCCAAGTGGTACCACAAATCACCCTCCAAATAGGCGGCGTCCGTCCCATTCAGCAGCAGAGTTGCGGCGGATTTCCCCGTCTTCTTACTTGTATAAAACTCTACCCTGCGGAAGCCGCTGGCTCCCCAAAAGTCAGTTGGCGTTGCCGAATAGATGCGAGTCCAGACCGACTTGATGACCTCTGGATCTTTTACTATCACCTGAATATCCGGTCCGACGCCACCATCTGAACCAATGAATTTTAATTTGGTAGTATTCGCTGGTGTAACCCCATAATCCTCAAGTCTCTGAACCAGTAAATTGGTTGAGCAGCCGGTTAACACCAAAAGCATAGAGGTTAAAATTGAATAGAATGTAACTTTCATTATCTTTTCGCGGGTATTGTTAATTGTCTGATTTTCTCCAACACCTGTTCGACGGTTGGTATGCCCCCGCCCGGTCGTCCGTAGAACAATACGGGCGCTTTACCGGCAACAGCCAGTTTTACGTCTTCGACCATTTGGCCCAGACTCATCTCCACCGTCAGGAAAACCCGAAATTCGTCAGCGGCCTTTCTGATTTGTTCTGTTGGGAAAGGCCACAGCGTGACAGGACGTATCCAACCGGCCTTAATCCCTTCCTCGCGTGCCTTGCTGACCGCAGAGCGCACAATTCTGGCGGCGACCCCGTAAGTAACAATTACAATTTCCGCATCATCAACTTTATACTCTTCGCAGAGCACCTCGTTCTTTTCTGCTTCTTTATATTTGGCCTGCAAGTTATAGTTATGCTGCTCTAATGTACCCTCTTTGAGCCATAGCGACCTGACAATGTTTTGTTCTCTGCCGTCCGCACCGGTCAAGGCCCAGTCTTTGGGCGGCAGCTCTCGGCCCGGTTTTTTTTCGAGCACCACCGGCTCCATCATCTGGCCAAGGATTCCATCGGCGAGGATGACAACAGTCATTCGATACTGGTCAGCCAAATCAAACGCCAGCGGCACACAATCCACCATCTCCTGCACGCTCGACGGCCCCAGCACTATGGTTCGATAATCGCCGTGTCCCCCGCCGCGGGTGGCCTGGAAGTAATCGCCCTGTGACGGGGCGATATTGCCTAAGCCGGGCCCGCCTCGCATCACATTAACGACCACCGCCGGCAGTTCGGCGCCCGACAGATAGCTTATCCCCTCCTGCATCAGACTGATGCCCGGACTCGATGAGCTTGTCATTGCCCTTTTGCCCGTAGCTGAAGCTCCGAAAACCATATTTATCGCCGCAAGTTCGCTTTCAGTTTGCACAAAGACCCGCCCCTCCTCCGGCATCCGCCTGGACATATAGGCCGTAACTTCGTTTTGCGGCGTAATCGGATAGCCGAAATAAGCATCGACCCCGGCAATGATGGCCGCTTCGCCAAGCGCCTCATTGCCGCACATTAAAATCCTTTCAGTCACGTTTTCCCCTTCGTTAGACCCAGCCTATCTTTGTTACGCGAATCTATGGATACTATGTTGTTATCACGATAAACTTCGACCACAGCGTCGGGGCATATAATCGCACACATAGCACAGCCGGTACAATCTGCGTTCTTAGCCTCCGCAGGGAAATAGCCGTTTTTATTGGATTGATAGGAGATGACGATGCAGTCCTTCGGACATACTTCAACACACAAGCCGCAGCCTTTGCAGCGTTCGGTATCAATTATTATTTTACCGGCCATTTCCGTGTTTCGTATTTATTATAAAATCCAGTGTAAAGGATTCTAACGCCGACGGGTCCTTTTGTAAACTAAAAAAGAACACAAGCCCAAAAGAAGTCAAAAAACGCTGCTGTTTGCTATTGAAATCAACAGCTAAAACCATAAAATAGCAGTAGTTTTGCAGGGACACGTTGAGTTTTGCTCGTATGATTTTTTGGCCTATCGGATTTTGATATTATGCGGATTTTAAGGCAAAGTCGCGCGTTTAATATTTACAAACTGTTCATTGTCGCCATATTCGTACTCGCCATTGGCTTTCCCGGCTGTTTTCCCCGGCAGGGCACTCCTGAAAAAGAGACCAAGAGCGAACCTCAACTCTGCCAGGGATATTTTCAAAGCGAGCAAGCTGCCAGAGAGCAACTCAACAAATTTGCCCGAAGTTATTCTAACCTGGACGAATGGAAAGCACGGGCCAAACGTATTCGGGACGGAATCCTTCGTGGAGCAGAGCTTATGCCCCAACCCAAGAAGTGCCCTCTGAACCCCATTATTCACAGCAGGCGCAAATACAAAGGCTATACCGTTGAAAATGTGGCGTTTGAAAGTCTTCCGGGGTTCTTTGTCACTGGAAATTTATATCGCCCCCAAAACAGCAAAGGGCCTTTTGCCGGCGTACTCTGCCCACACGGGCACTTCCGCGAACCTAACGGCGGCGGGCGCTTTCGGCCAGACCAGCAGAAAAGGTGTGCAGCACTGGCCCGTATGGGCGCCGTCGTCTTCTCATACGATATGGTCGGATGGGGAGAATCCAGTCAGGTAACCCACAAATATCCGAAGGTCCTTACTTTGCAGCTTAATAACAGCGTTCGGGCTGTTGACTTTCTGCTTTCGCTCAAAGACGTGGACGCTGAGCGGATTGGTGTCACCGGCGCATCCGGCGGTGGCACGCAGACGTTTCTGTTAACGGCTGTCGATGACCGGGTTGCCGTCTCGGTTCCTGTTGTTATGGTTTCGGCCCATTTCTTTGGCGGCTGCCGCTGTGAAAGCGGCATGCCTATTCACAAGAGCGATGCGCACGAGACCAACAACGCGGATATCGCCGCCCTGGCTGCGCCTCGCCCGCAGTTGATTATCTCCGATGGTGATGATTGGACCAAAAACACCCCGAAGGTCGAATTTCCTTATATAAAAAACGTCTATCGTCTTTATCACGCCGAAGCTGTGGCCAAGAATCTGCATCTGCCAGATGAGGGACACGATTACGGCCCATCAAAGCGCGCCGGCGCCTACAGGTTTTTTGCCAAACATCTGGGACTTTCACTCGATAAAGTCACCAAGGGCGACGGCTCAATTGATGAGAGCGATATTGTAATCGAAAAGCCCGGGACAATGCATGTTTTCACGCCTGACCACCCCCGACCCGCCCACGCGGCTAAAGGCGAGATAGCGGTAGAGCAGTTGTTAAGAGTAAGGTAGGATGGGTTTTGTGGGTGCAAGAATAAACCAAAGTTGTTCTTTACATACGCCGAACTAAGAGTTATAAGACCCAACTGAATTCACGGTTGTATAGAGAAAATATGTGTTAGATGGTCTGACAAAGCAGATGTTGGTGCGCAAGCTTTTGAAGTTGATTCTATCGATCATTTTCGTCTTTACCAGCGGCTGTGATACAAAGCAGTTGCCAGGGCTCAAAGATGACGTTAGAATCGCAATAAGCTTCCCTACATATTTGTCGCCCGCAACTGACAGAGTAACGGTGATCTCTGACCTGCAGGAGAACCGCGAGATCTTTCTTAAGTTCTATAAGTCAGCGAAACAAATCAGTACATGCAATCCTGTTGCCGTTAAGAATAAATTGGATGGGCATGAAGTCATGTTCATAAGCTATTTGGACGAAGGCATTACCTTCACAATTCTGCAAACAGGCTCTGGGCAATGGTTGACTGCAGGTTTTAGTAGTGGTGAGACCGTCGACCATCTGGAACGATGCCAAAAATACAAGTACTCGAAAAAACAGCTTAAAGTAATTCGAGAATGGCATAAGAAAAATGCAGTTCGGCTCCTGCGAGCTGAACTGCTTAAGACCGAGCCGTTCGGTATCAAAATTCCTGAAATAAAGGCAGCTATTTGTATATGGTATTATGCTCGATTGTTCAAGCATGAACGGATTGGAGAAGGTCAGGAACTGTATGTCTTTGGTGTCGGCACCCTTACCGTAGAGGATGTTGATAGATATAAGCGTGCCTTAATTGACTTAGGTTGGATTGCACACGGATTGGAAAAACAGATGTCGAAAGAATGGCCTGGAACCGAAGAATATGTTTTCCACAAGGAGCAGAAGGAGATGTCATTCTGGGCTGGCGGCAGCTTCGGAATGGGTATGGTGGGGATCAAAGTTCCCAACTAACTCAAGTGTATGTTATCAGTGCACTGAAAGCGCAAGAGCACTGGCGGCAGTCGCTATGGCGTTCAGGGTATATTATACCGTGCCCATTTCTAACTCGACAGGCTACATGACTTCCTAAGAAGGTGGTTTTTTGAGCTCTTCGATTCCGGGCAGGTCCTTGAGGGAGTTCAGGCCGAAGGTCTCCGGCAATTTTATTTCACGTTACGTTCTACCACGATGCCGATAAACCGCCATTTCTTTGCAAATTCCTCATAATTCAGCTTTTCTTCGCCGGCAAGCGGATCTGCGATAGTAACCAAATCGTCTGATACTTCCAGCACGGTTACGTAATGGTCAACGAAAAAGGCGAATTTAACCACTGCTATTGTGGGGCAGGTCTCTTTTAGTTGAGCTATTGAGCTGAAATAGCGATAAGTGCAGCGAACGCCCTCTGCGCCGTAGCGTTTCTCAATAGCTTGTGCCAACAGGTCGTCCGGAGTTCCCAATTGAGGCGTACTGTGCGCCAGTACGGCGAGCTTTCCTTCTTTCGCCTCTATGCCCAATTGGTGCAAGGCGGTGACAGCAGCGGCAGGGCCGCAGGTGTAATTCGTGCTTTGCAGACAGATGCCGTCATTTAACATAACTGTTTGAAGATTCTCAAGTCTGTTTCTTATCAAAGCGGGAACCAGAAAAGGAAAGATAAAAAAGTATACCGAAGCTACTGCAAGCAGCACGCTTGTCAGGATTTTCTCTCTTTTCTTTGGTAGCCGTGGTATTAGGGTGCCGAAGAGCATCGGCACTGCAAAAGCGGATATGGCAAACTCGTTTCTTCCGGCGCTGATTAACGAAAAAGGCAAAACAAACCTCAGGCGGTTAATGTTCCTTACCAGCCCCACCATCACCACAGGCAGAAGTGGAAGTGCATAGCCGAAAATCCAGTATGGCTTTCGCAGTCGTGAGGTTCCTAAGCCGAGGGCAAGCCCAAGAAATGCCAGTATTACTATGCCCAGTGTCTCAAGCCAGGGCTGCATCTGTGTTCTTCCTAAATCGCTGGATTTTGTCACTCGGGAGGCTTTTTGAGCTCTTCGATTTTTGGCAGGTCTTTTAGTGAGTTTAGGCCGAAGGTCTCCAGGAATTTTCTTGTTGTGCCGTAAAGCATTGGCCGGCCCAAGACCTCAGCCCGGCCGACAATCTTAACCAAACGCTTGTACATCAGGTTTCGGATCATCTCGCCGGCTTGAACACCTCTGATGGCCTCGACATCAGCCCGGATAACCGGCTGTTTATACGCAATTATCGCAAGTGTCTCCAGTGCCGCAGGGCTGAGTTTACTGTCGCTGCGCACACGCAATAATTTTTTCAGCCAGGGATTATAATCGCTCAGCGTCAGCATCTGATAGCCGCCCGCAATCTGCTCTATTCTAAAAGCGTTATTGTTGGCCTTGTACTTGTCGTTGAGGTTTTCGATATGCCGACGGATTTGTTTTACGCCTGTACCGGCAATACCGGCAAGTCGCGCCACTGTAAGCGACTCGTCGCTGGCAAACAAAACCGCTTCCACAACCGACTCCATTGTCAATTCACCTTCGGCGCTTGTCTGCGATAAATCGGTCTGCTCTTCAATGTCCATCTGCTCTTCCGTCATAACTTTTTCCACGTAAACGGGTCTGCGTCTTTTTTACTTATCCTGATTGTTACAGATTTGAGCTGCTTTTGCAATTCTTTGGCAAATTTTTTCAGTATGAACCGTTCCGAGACACTGTGGCTCAAACAGAGACAGGTCAGCCCTGCCTCCTGTGCGGCCAATGCCTGGTGATGTTTCAATTCGCCGGTAAGATACAAATCTGCCTTTGCAGTGATAACGGAATTTATTATTTTACCGCACGAGCCAGCGCAAACCGCCGCTGTTTTTACCAATCGTTTTTCATCTCCGACAATGCCCATAGTTTGCGCGCCGGTATGTTTTTTTATCTCTTCAATGATTTTGCTTACTCGCATTGGCTTTTCCAACCTGCCGATTCTGCCTAAGCCGAATTTGTTTTGCTCGTTGTAAAGCTTAAACACATCAAAGGCCGGCGTCTCGTAGGGATGTGCCTTTTTCATCGCTGCGATTACGGCATCGAGTTTTTCCGCCGGCACAATCGTCTCAAATCTTACTTCAGCTACTTTTTCCACTTTACCTTTCTTTCCTATGGCCGGCCTTGCACCTTCCAAAGGCATAAAGCTACCTGTCCCTTTGGCTTGAAAGCCGCAGTTGCGGTAGTTGCCTATTGCCCCTGCGCCTGCGGCGAAGATTGCATTGGATACTTTGGCCGCCGATTCAATCGGGATAAAGACAACAAGCTTGTAATTGTCACCGGCAGGGCTCTCAACATAATCGCCGATTGGCTTGCCGTCTCGGATGCCAACAATCTCCGCAAGCCCGTCGTTTACCCCACCGATTGCCGAATCCAGGGCCGTATGTATCGAAAAAACCGCTATCCCCGACCGAATCAAATCATAGACAACGCTGCTTTGTCCGTCAGCGGTGATTTTCTTCAAACCGTCCCAAATCACCGGATGGTAGCTTATTATCAACTCTGTCTTAAGCCCTTTCGCCTCGGCGAGCACATCTTTGGTAATATCAATGGTCAACAGAATATTCTTTACGTTGTGCTGTTCATCACCGATGAGCAATCCCACATTGTCCCAGTCCTGTGCCAGCTGCTGCGGAACGCTTTTTTCAATCTGCTCTACAATTGCTTTTATTTTCATTTCTTCCTACCACACTCGGATTTAATAAACTCATCAAAATATCCCATCAATTTCTTCGTCATCGGCCCAACCCTGCCGTCGCCTACCGTATGCTTCTCCACCGCCCTCACCGGCAGAACCTGCATAATCACGTTCGTCAGGAAAATCTCATCGGCGTCCAGCACATCATTTATGCCGAGGTCTTTTTCAACCAACTCGATGGAATTGTTCAAAGCGATTTGGCAAACGGTCTTTCTCGCTACGCCTGCCAGCACCGGAGTTTCAATTGGCGGCGTATAAAGCGCCGAATCTTTCACCAAAAACACGTTGCTTATACATCCTTCAGCTAACCGATTATCCACCGTAAACCACAGCGCCTCAGCCGCTTTTTTTCGGTGAGCGAAATCGAGCGCAATCATCCGCGACAAATAGTTTATTGTTTTATGTCCGTAAATCGGCTCCGCCTGATTTTGCCTGAACGGGCACAGCACCACCAGGACGCCCTTCTTATAATACTCCGGCGGATAAGGCTGCAACTTCGTGGCCGTAATAAGCAGCGTAGCTCGCCGCTGCTCTTGCTCCGCAGCCATTGGGCCGCTGGTAAGCGTCAGCCGTAGTCTCGCATCAGTCAATTTATTTGCGCCCAACAGCTTGTAGATGGCGTCGCTGATATATTTCCTGTCATAAGTGTTATTGATGGACAAAGAGCTGGCGCTGAAAAACAATCTGTCCAGATGGTCTTTAAGGCAGAAGACCACGCCGTTATAGCTTCGCATCGTCTCAAAAAGACCCATCCCGTACAGCAACCCGCTGTCGGTAACGGATATGCAGGCCTTGTCGATATCGACTAACTTGTCAT
>CAZQYB010000106.1:0-9159 GCA_964597535.1 uncultured Pirellulales bacterium
TACACCTTAAAACCGACGTGCTCGCTGAATCTTTTGGCATAATAAAGCGGTGAAGGTCGGCCGGCATAATCCTTCGAAAGTTGGGCCAGCTCAGCCACAAACTGTTCATCCTTATAAAAGCGATAAAACGCCTCCTCCAATTCTTCCAATACCGGTATCAGAACTTCCGGGACATAAAAGCCGCCGTAATCCCCGAATCTACCTTTATGTTTCATAGCGAATTTCCTCTTTCTCCTAAGCCCTCAAATGCTTGATGTTCTCAAACAGTTTTTTCATTTTCTTGTGGTCCTTTTTGCCAGGCTCAGCCTCAATACCGCTGCAAACATCAATTCCATAAACGCCGAGCTCAACCGCCTCCACTGCGTTATCCGGATTTATCCCGCCCGCCAAAAAAACTCGCTTGTTTATATGCCCGACGATATTCCAGTCAAAAGCTATTCCCGTCCCACCGTACTTTTCCGGGTCGAAGGCATCAAGCAAAATCGCATCGGTAAAATAATCCTCCGCCCCTTCAATATCGCTTTGGTCCTTCACTCGTATTGCCTTCATTGTTTTGACGCTATGAGAGAGAAACTCCCTGCAGAACTCCGGGTTTTCGTCGCCGTGTAACTGTACCCAGTCTAACGTACACAGGTTCTTCGTTTCGTGGATTTGCTCGAGCGATTCGTTCACAAACACACCGGCTATATCTATAAAGCCCGGCAGCTTGTTTATTATATCCGCCGCTTTCTCCGGAGCTATAAACCTCGGGCTTTTAGGGTAAAAGTTAAAGCCCAGCAAATCCGCGCCCGCATCCACCGCTGCGGCAGCATCCTCAAAGTTCGTAATACCACAGATTTTAACTTTGACTATTAACATATTCGCTGCTCATATCCGGAGTCATATTTTATGCTTTGTTCGAGATTTCGACTAACTTCTCCAGGCAGGCCAACGCCTTGCCATCGCTGACCGAGGCTTCTGCCATTTCGATGGCCGATTCGAAATCATCAGCTAAATTGCCAACGATTATGGCAGCCGCAGCGTTTAGAATGACAATGTCTTTTTTGGGACCGCTCTCTTTGCCGGTGATTATATCGTGAATAATCTGTGCATTGGTCGGTGCGTCACCACCTTTCAACTCATCGATGGATACCCTAGGGATACCAAAATCGGCTGGATTAAGTTCCATTGAACTTACGTCACCGTTAATTAACTGGCGGATTTTTGTAGGGCCTGTAGTGTTTATTTCATCCAGACCCTCGCTGTGAACCACCATAACTCGTCGTGCACCAAGAATTTTGTGAGTCTCGATTATGCTGTCAAGCAAGTGCTCGCTGTAAACCCCCATTACCTGTGCGCCGACACCCGCGGGATTTGCCAATGGGCCGAGAATGTTAAAGGCAGTCCGGAAGTCAAGACTCTTCCGGATGGGCTGGACGAATTTCATAGCCGGATGAAACTTTGGTGCAAACATAAAGCCGATATTGGCCCGTTCGATGCACTGTGCGACGATGTCCGGAGCAGCGTCGATTTTCACGCCAAGCTCCGCTAAAACATCGGCCGAACCGGACTGGCTGGTTATGCCCCGGTTACCGTGCTTGGCCACATAAGCGCCGGCACCCGCCGCGACCAGCGCCGCAGCAGTAGAGACATTGAACGTCTTTATCGCTGCCCCACCCGTGCCACAGGTATCGATTAGGTTATCGATGTCAACCTTTACAGGCACAGCGTGCTCACGAAGCGATTTAGCAAGCCCGGCAATCTCCGTCGGTGCGGCACGCTTGATTCTCATTGCCGCCAGGAAAGCAGCAATCTGAACGTCCTCAACACCGCCTTCGAATACAATATCCAGCAAAGTTTTTGCCTGGTCAAAGCTAAGGTCATTACCGTCAAGAATTATTTCCAGATATTCGGTTATCTTTGCCACAATTCTGTCCTCACTTTTGTTTTACTGTCATTGCAACTTTCAGAACATTCTCGATTATTCTACCGCCTGCGGGAGTCAAAATGCTTTCGGGATGAAACTGCACACCGAAAATCGGAAGCTCTTTATGCTCAACGCCCATAACAATTCCCTCGAACTCAGCGGTTCTTTCCAGGCAGTCCGGCACTTCCAGAACACAAAGACTATGATACCGTCCCGCCTGGAGCGGATTTTCAACACCGGCAAATATGCCTTTTTGGTTGTGTGTCACCCTCGATGGCTTTCCGTGCATTGGCTCCGGGGCATGACCAATCGTGCCGCCGAAATACTGCACTATTACCTGATGGCCCAGGCATACGCCGAGTATCGGCAGTTTGTCTTTGAAATAACCCACCGCCGAAAGCGAGACGCCGGCTGTGTCCGGCGTACCAGGCCCCGGAGAAACCACAAGAAGGTCGGGGCGGAATTCATCAGCTACAGCCTTTAGTTCTTCAATCTCTGTATCGGCACGGTAAACCTTGGCCTCGCAGTTACGCTTGCAAAAATCATCGACCAGATTGTACGTGAACGAATCGAAATTATCGATGAACAAAACTTTTTTCATCTTTTCTTCCATAAGGTTTTATCCCTTTAGTTTCCCTGAACCGCACGCGAACAGGACCTTGCTTTATGTTCGGTTTCCTCAAATTCACTTTTTGGAATACTATCGTGCACGATGCCGGCACCGACTCGAATATAAGCAGTGTGGTCCTTAATCTGCATACTCCTTATAGTAATGCAACTGTCGAATTGGCCGTCAATCGTCAGATACATAACCGCTCCACCGTAGTAACCGCGCTTGGTCTTCTCAAACTGGCGGATTATTTTCATCGCTTCAATCTTCGGTGCCCCCGTAAGTGTCCCCATATTCATCGTGGCAAGATACGCGTTCAATGCGTCAAGGTCCGTTGCGAGTTTGCCTTTGACATTACTTACCAGATGCTGCACCGAAGCGTATTTTTCAACTATCAATAGTTCCGTAACGACCCTGCTGCCGGGCTCAGCTACTCGAGCAATATCGTTTCTGGCCAAATCCACAAGCATTATATGCTCAGTCAGTTCTTTACGGTCGAGCTTCAGCTCCGCCTCATATCTAAAATCGGTATCAGCGTCAATTTTATTTCCAACTCGGCCTCTTGGCTTTGTGCCGGCAATAGGCCTTATCTCCACATTGCGGGTCTCGGTCCCACTGACGCGCAAATTCAACTCCGGACTGGAACCCAATAATATCGTGTTGCCGGTATTGAGATAAAACATATATGGCGAAGGATTTAATTCCCTCAGCCGCTTATAAACATCCAAAGGTTCATCCGGACAGGGCTCCATCTTTGTCCTGCTCAAAACCACCTGAAGAATATCGCCGTCGAGAATATGCCGCTTGGCGGTCTTGACCATCTTTTCGTATTCGGCTCGGCTCGTATCGGTCGAGGCAGGGACAAGCGGACCGGTAAACTTGTGCCCTTTCGGCGTTTCAGCTCGTGCTATGTCAAAGTAGTAATCGAAACAATCTTCTGCCTCCGTGATTATCGTCTCACGGTCACCATTTGTTATTATCACGTTCACAATCACATAACTCTTGCCTGCTTCGTGGTCGCACAGAAAGATATTGTCAGCGAAATAAAGTTCGTAATCGGGATTGCCGAGCAGGTCTTCTTTACTCGGTGGCAGCTTCTCAAACTGGTCTATGAAATCGTAACTTAGCGCACCAAGCAACCCGCAGGTCACGCGGAACGGCTTGCTGGCGAGCCGAAAGGCAAACGCAACCGCCCGCAAAACATCCATTTGATTTATGCTTTGCAGCCGCGCTTGCTCATCGACTGTTTTTCCGTCCTGCCTAATTCGGCCGGTAATTGCCTCCGGACTAAATTTGACCGATTCGCAAAAATCGAACCTTTTCTTCTGCTCGGTGGACAAATACTCTATCATTCGTCTGCCGGTATTATTCAAAGCCTTAATAGCGAATTCAGCCCCAGTACCGGTCAGGTACAGTGCCGGCCTCGCCGTGCCGAAGCTCAACGCATTTTCCGCAAGGTGCTCTTTCGACTCGAACAAGCAGCAGTTCTTGGCCCGGCCGTAGTCACTGAGCTTGGCAAAAAAGTCCACCGGCTCAGCCATATCCATCTGCTTAACGATAGGTATAATCTGCCCTGGTTTGGCACCGAGTATTATTTGTCTGTAATCTTCCATAGTTTTAGCCTTTAATCGCAATTTTTATCCTCAAGTTAACACAAATACAAACAAAAAAAGCAGCCTGTTTTTCCAACAGGCTGCCGTCTAATAAATCTCAATAATTTTTTTACAGCAAATCACCGCATGCCTGCCGGAATTTATTCCGCAGGCCACCACCAGTTACCGGTATTTTTGCGGTCAATTTGCCTCATAACCATATTATTATACCAGACTCTTTAGCTTTTGTCAAGGCCAAACGCAGAAATTCTTCCAAGTTCCTTGATTTTATTTACGGCCGATAACACTGCGAGCGAGAGGATTCGAACCTCCACAGGCTAAAAAGCCCACCAGGACCTAAACCTGGCGCGTCTGCCAATTCCGCCACGCTCGCATTTCGTATCTCGTGTCTCGCATTTCGTATCTCGTATTAGGCACGACGATTATTCATGTGAGTATTATTGTGATTTTGTTTCCGGCTCAGATATTTTCTCGATGCGTTTCTCGGCCTTCTGTAATATGCCCCTGCAATGCTTAATCAAGGCCATCCCTTTTTCATATTGTTCGAGACTGTCCTGCAGCGGGATTTGGCCCTGCTCTATCTTGCCGACGATGCTGGTAAGCTCTTTGATTGCCTCTTCAAAGCTCAACTTTTCGATATCGCTTTTTTGTTTGCCCTTTGCCATCTTTTTCACTCTCACTTTTTAACTTTGCCTTTTTACTTTTTTGTTACCTTACTTTCAATCAAATTTTCGTCCGCAAGCCCCTTGGGGGCAAGCTCGGTAATCAGGTAATCTCCCATCTGAATATCCCCCGGCTTCCTTACCAAAAGGCCGGTCTTCTTGGCGGTGGTAATGCTGTACCCACGCTGCAAAACAGATTTCGGATTCAAACCAGCTAACAAATTCGCCTTTGCTGTAAGCTGCATCCGTCGGCGGTTAATGATAGTCTTTATCGCTACATTCGCCCGGTTCCGCAAATTATTTAAATCAACCGTTTTTCCTCCCAAGAGTCGATGCGGCTCGATTTTGACAATTTGCTCGTAACTCGCGTGCAGTTTTGCGTTGGCCTCGACTAACAGCTCTCTTATCAAATCCATCAGCTTTGTACCAAGCTCATCCAATTGCTGTTCAGCATTGCGAACCGGCAAAAGCGGATTTCTAAATACCGCACTTGCCAAAATCGTCCGCAGGTTTTGTCCGCACAGTTCCAGTATCGCCCGTGCCTTCGAAGCCAGGCTTTTCTCAAAATATGTTAATTGTCCCAGAACCTCCCGCAGATCCGGCACCGCTGTAACGCCTGCTTTTGTCGGTGTCGATGCGCGTGCGTCCGCGACCAAATCCGCGATTGTGGTATCCACCTCGTGTCCCACCGCGCTTATGACGGGTATCTTCGAATCGAAAATCGCTCTTGCTAAAACCTCCTCATTGAACGCCCACAAATCCTCTAACGACCCGCCGCCCCGACCTATAATCAAAATATCGAGTTTAAGCCCTTCGTTGCGCTTGTTTACATCTCGCAAGGCCGTTGCGATTTCCTCCGCCGCCCCTTCGCCCTGCACCGACACCGGATATAGAAACAGCTTCGCGCAGGGCCAGCGATTACAAATGCTGTCTCTTATATCGTGCACCGCCGCACCCGATTCGCTGGTCAATATACCAATCCTCATCGGATACTTCGGCAGCGGTTTTTTGTACTTTTCCTCAAATAGTCCTTCTGCTTTCAGCCGTTTATACATCTGCTCAAACGCCAACTGCAGCGCGCCAATACCTTCCGGCTCCAGCTTATCGACATAAAATTGGTACTTCCCCCCAACGGTATAAACATCGATATGACCTGTTGCCAAAACTGCTATTCCATCCTCAGGCGAAAACTTAACAGTTTTGAACCTGCTCGCCCACATAACACACGGCAGTATTCCATTCCCGTCTTTGAGCGAAAAATAGCAGTGCCCGCTTGTGTGGTGTTTCCAGTCGCTTATTTGGCCTCGAACTATCAGCCGTGAAGGCAGATTCTCTTCGAGGGCTGCTTTGATTAGCGTATTAACCTGGCTGACCGTATATATTTTGGCTCTGTTCTTTTGCATCTCTGCGGTAATTATAAATGCAAAGGCCGCCGGCATCAATTTCGAATTCGCACTATTTGTGTGCAAAGGAAAAAGCTGTGAGCGCACAATGGCGCTCACAGCTTTTCAATTTACAGATCCGACCATCCCGGAGCTTTTACGGACAACTCTGTGTACCATCGCCGCCGAGGCCCGATGCCAGCCAATTCTGTTTGAGTATGAATATGTCAACGGCATTAACTACATTGTTCTGGTTAAAGTCGGCACAGCAGTTATAGCCAACTTGCCCGTAGCTCTTTAACCAGCTTTGCTTGAGTTTAAACATGTCTACAGCATTGACTTTGCCGTCGCAGGTAGCGTCGCCCACTGGCTGCCCAGGACAGTGGAAGAGCTCCCAACAGGTGCATATAGTAGGATCGGGGTCCGTGAACAGGATAAACGACATATCCACACTGTTGACTTCCGTCTGGTCATAAAGCTCTTCCCATACCCACTCGCCGTTCTCCTCGTCCCAGACTCCGGCAACAGCATCGTCGTTGTACACGTGCTTGTGGTTCGTCCAGCCCCAGTCATAGTTGGGCAAGCTCTCTTCGTACACAGCCACCACGCCGAACCAGTAAACATTGTTAGGTTCATCTTGGAAGAACCACGCCTCGCGCGGCAGCCGCACCGAATAGCGGAATACCGGCTCACGGCCCGGGTCGTCAGGGTCAGGGTCCTCGGGGTGTTTGTCATAGCCGACCAGCACCTCATCGTAATCATAGGCGTTGTACTCCCAGATTATGTCGTTGGGGTGGCTGTAGGAGGTCGGGTCGGTCGAATCCGCCGGTACATCTGTCCAAATATTCAAAAGGAAGTAGTCCGGCGGCACCGGCAGGTCCATCCACGGACCAACGATATCACACGCAGCGTAGCGGTAGCCGATATACGAGCCCCACCACACTGCTGCCGACACCGGTTCATTGCCGTCGCAGGGCCAATCGTCAGCTACCAGACGGTCGATAACCAGTTCCGACGTCGTGAGTTCGAATGCAAGATCCAGCGGTAGACCCATTATCGGCTCCTCCAACATCTGCCATGGGTCTCCGGGTTTCCTCCAGACCGCAACGTCCTGCCAAAGACTGGTAGTCGTCTTCCAGCCCGCATAGCCCGTCGAGGCATCGTTCGGTTCCAGCTCGATGCTCAGCCAGTAAATATCCCCTTGCTGCTGGATGAACGGGTCATTAATATCGTCGATGCTCAGGTAGTAGTACTCGGCGTGGTCCGGGTAATTCCAGTAGTCACTAAAGGGGTCGAGCCACCCCTGGCTGCCCGAGTCGCACCACATCCAGGAAAACTGATTGCGGGAGAACGTCCGCGACCACTTTAGCTCGTTCGGCTCTGAGAAGTTCCCGGGCCCGCACGGGTCATTCGAATATATCTTCACGGTGACTGCGTTGATATCCCCCACCTCGTCGAGCTCCCACGAAAGCCAGAAGTGGATGTCGTCTATCGTGCCGGTCTCGTCACATTGCCAGTCGTCTGCCAGCTCCAGCCGGGGACCACCCATGTACTCGAATGCCACGTCCCAGCCCACCGGATCCGGCCACTGCCCCCACTTCGACCGAGTCTCGCGCATGGCCATGGACCACTCATCCTCGTAGTGAGGCCAATCACGGATACCCGTAAACGGCTGTTCGTGCTTGATGTAGTTGGGGTCGGTGTCAAGCTCAAAGGCCAGGTCAAAGCTTTCACCAAATACAGGGTCTATAATCGGCTCAATCATATTAAGCCCTGGGTCAAGTACCATACCAGCCACAGGGTCGCCTGTGAGCCAGATTCTCACTGCATCGTCCATCCAGTGCCACGGCCGGGTCTTCCATCCCCAGGGAAATTGCGGGTCCCCTACGTCCGGGTTATAAACGGCCGCGATACTGAGCCAGTATATATGGTCCTGAGTTTCGTATTGGTTCTGCCAGAACCACTCATCCCGCTCCAAATTAAGGTAGTACTGATAGCAGATATCGTAATAAGGAATCTGGGGGTACTCATCGCTACCGACCTCCTCGACGTCCACCCGGTCGGCGGGCACTTCAATCTGCCACAGCAGCACTTCCGGGTAGCTGTAGTTAGGGTCAGCCGTTGGGTCGGCAGCAACATTGCTCCAGAACCCTATGTGCCAGGCACTCGGCAGGTCCGGCGGGTCAATTCCGGGTTCCTCCCAACCCAAATGCGAACCCCACCAGTGTATGCTTGTTACCGGCATAGTGCCAAGGCATCTAAAGTCGTCTGCGACCATTACCCAGTCGACGTCAGGGTCTACGAAGAAAGACTCCTCATCCCAGCCGCAATATGTTGGCGTATCCGCATTCGGGTCCCACTCAATAGGCGGCTGTGACCACTTCAAATTCTTGTGCTTCACGTCGCCGGTGATGACAAAGGCCAGGTCAAGGGACTCCTGGGACATAGGATCTACCAACTTGACCCATCTGTTGCCGTCCCAGTAGACTCCGTTGTCGCGGAAATGGGGGCTGCCCGACTCCTTCCAGCCACAATACGGAGCACCCCACATATCAATCATCAGCCAGTAGATTTTGCCTTCCTTCTGAATCCACGGGTCGTCAATCTCGGTGATGTTGATCTGCTGCCACATAATATGGTCATCTGGGGAGAACGAACCCGAGTAAGGGTCAAACCAACCCTGCAAATCGTCAGGCATATCGCGGACGGTGAATTGACCGGCGTCGAAGTCGCGCCCCCAGAGTAGCTCGTTGGGCTCTGACCAGCCCATAGGTCCGCAGGGGTCGTCCGACCAGATGCGGACCGAGAAACCACCGATTGGCGACACCATATCATCCTCCCATGAGACCCAGAAGTGGATGTCCTCCACCGGCCCGGTTTCTGAACACTGCCAGTCGTCAGCCAGCCATACTGAGCCCTCTGACCACAGAGCCACATCCCAGCCGCCCGGTTTCGGCAGTTGCGGATAGTGCATCTTGTGGCCGTC
>CAZQYB010000107.1:0-9060 GCA_964597535.1 uncultured Pirellulales bacterium
TGTGACGTAGTCACCCCCCGGTTTTGTTTCAAGATGTCGAAACATGGGGGGTAGCCTGACCCCCGACCCCTATCCCCTGTTTTTTTCCTTGCCTTTTCCCTTCTTTTGTGTTATTTTCTGTCGCTAAAGGTGTGATGCATCCAAGAGCGGAATCAACATGAGATAAGAAATTGTTAGGCGTTTTATGTCCGCCTTGGGCGGATATAATTATTGTTGGATGCAGAAAGATAAAGGAGAAATATCATGGATATCGACAGTATCAGAGCATTTTTTATGTGGTGTACGATTCTAAACTTTGCATTGCTGTCTCTCTCGTCGCTGATTTGTATCTGTGCCGGAGACTGGGCCTACCAAATACACAGCAAATTGTTCTCCATCTCCAGAGAAACCTTCAACGTGGCGATATACTCGTTCCTCGGACTATACAAGGTATTGGTCTTTGTGTTCAATCTCATTCCCTACGTGGCTCTGCTGATTGTCGGATAAATTGGACGAGTCCGCCCCCATAAGGGGTAAACACCGGCGGATAAATCCTTCGGCTTCGCTCAGGACAGGTATTGAAGAAGCAACGGGAACTTGTCCCTGAGGGACTTCTTATACAGAAAGAATCTGTCTTTCCCGTTTTATATAGACTATATAATCATTGTTAGCATTCACGGTTTAGATGTAAGTATGTGGCTATTATGGTTGGTGAAGGAATCATCATAGTTTTAGTAATTGTTGCATTCGATGCTATCCCTATCTTCTTCGGTAAACGACTTAAGCATTTGAATGCCTTGTTTGGCAAACCTGCAGATAAGCACAAAGCACATAATACTCCCAAAAAATAGACGCATAATTAAGGAGTATTTTATGCATCAGATTTAAAAGTCAGCAAATTCAAGCCTGTCTGCTTATCAGGTTTTCTGCCGGCTCGTATGCCTTCAATTTCGATAATCGTAACTTCCAGCACGAGGAATATTTTTGCTCCGCCTCGCGGACAGCCGACAAGGGTTTCGTCCCCTTTTCCAATAGCAGAGTGAAGATGCATTTTGGGCCCTTCGGCATCGCAATATATCGTTCCAACGCCCAGTACTTCTCCGGGACCGGCGAATTCCTTAAAATTGCCGACAATTTTTGGTTTTTCCTGTTTTGGCCCTACAACAACATTTGCTTTCCTAAAGCCGCCGGTTATAAGGACCGCTGCGGATTTGATATTTTCTTTTTCTGCAAGACCCTCAATGCATTCATAAAGACCCTCACCTTCAAATAATCGGACAGCAAAAACCCGCCCTGTTTTTCCAACTGCATATTCCATTTTATAATTCCTTTCCTAGGTTCACATTGCCGCTGGCTGAAGAATATAACACAAATTGGCAATAAATCAAAGAAGCTGTGCAAAGGAAATACCTTGAATTAATCCCGCAAATTCATATAATTATGACGCAAGATATTGGACGAGTCCAGCAAAGCTGGAGTGAAATTCGCCTAAGGCGAACCATAGGCGGATAAATATTTAAGAAGCAACGGGAACTTGCTATATAGTAAAAGTAAGTCTGTGTTTCCCGTTTTATACAAACTGTATAATCATTCGTTAGGCATATGAAAGAAGGTGAAAATATGAAACCAACAATCACATGCGGAAAACATTTTGCGAATCATTGTAAGATGACTGGTTCGCGATTTGAAGATGTCTGTCTTGGAGATGCGGAATTTGACAATGTAAGTTTAGCAGGTGCCAGATTTCACAATATCAATTTTAGCGATGCAATTATCACTGCGGCAAACTTCGGCGGTGTCACGTTCAAGCACATTGGACCTGCGCCTGATGAAACCGGGACTCATCCACCTCAAAAGCCTGTATTGTTTACCGAAGCTGATTTTAACGGCAGTAAATTTGAAAACGTTAATCTGACAAATGTTGAAATTAATAATTGTAATATTGAGGGGCTAAAGATTGATGGAATGCTGGTTTCTGATTTAATCAGCGAATACAGGCAAAAAAATGGCTAAGAATGATTTGTATGATATTATGTGAAAAGACAAGAAGCAACGGGAACTTGTTATAAGGAGGGAAAATGCTTTTTGCCCGTTTAAATGGGAAATGTCAAATGATTATTCGTAAAGAAACACAGGCAGATATTGAAGCAATAACAGAAGTCACCATTGCCGCGTTTAAGAATTGCCAATACGGCAATCACACCGAACAGTTTATTATCCATGCATTGCGAGCGGCTGATGCCCTGACCGTTTCCCTGGTGGCGGACGTTGAGGGAATAGTGGTGGGGCATATCGCGTTTTCTCCGGTAACGATTTCTGATAGTAGTCAGAATTGGTATGGTCTCGGCCCCTTTTCCGTGTTGCCCGAATACCAGAAACAAGGTATAGGGAAAGCCCTCATACACGAAGGCCTATCTTTGCTGAAAGGC
The DNA here is from genome assembly GCA_964597535.1 of uncultured Pirellulales bacterium. Classification (GTDB taxonomy): domain Bacteria; phylum Planctomycetota; class Phycisphaerae; order Sedimentisphaerales; family Anaerobacaceae; genus CAZQYB01. The sequence goes on from CAZQYB010000107.1 coordinate 2,409, forward strand.
TTAGGAGCCAGAGGATGTGTTCTTGTGGGCGATCCGAAGTACTACGAACAGTTCGGGTTCAGAAATCTGCCGGAATTGATTCTCGAAGGAGTCCCCCATGAGAACTTTCTTGCCCTGCCGTTTGGCGAAAACAAGGCTCAGGGTGTTGTGGTGTTTCACCAAGGTTTTTCTGCAACTGTATGAAAAAGCAGTGGCTCAGGCACGTTCGGAGGTTATCAGCCGTAATATCGTATGCGGCGATTACAATAGCTCGCTTGAAAAAGCTCTATCTGCTGCAATTAAAGATGTCCAGTCATAAAATACTAAAACGCGGGATCATTTAATAAAAGCAATTGGGCGAATCCGCGTTGGTTGGCTAAATCCGCCATAGGCGGACAAGTATTGAATCTCTTATATGATTAATTTTGGAGTTACAGAACGGAAAACACAAGAGCTCCAGCGGCGTATGCATAACTGCAATCTGCTTGAGAATGATATTGAAGAAAAATTCGTTCGAAGCAGTGGCCCGGGAGGACAGAAAGTAAATAAAACCTCTACCTGTGTGCACTTAAAACATATTTGCAGCGGGTTGGCAGTGAAGGTTCAAAAGAGCCGGAGCCAGGGACTGAACCGTTATTATGCGAGAAAGCAAATGTGTGAACTGCTGGAGAATAAATTACTTGGAAAAGAAAGCCCGGAAGCAAAAAAGATAGAAAAAATCAGGAAGCAGAAAGACAGAAGAAGGCGGAGAACCACCTGATATCCGCCTTGGTTGGATAAATCCGTCTAAAGTTTATAAATCCGGCGAGTCGTTTGACGGGCCGGACGCTATGGCGTATTGAAGAACCAACGGGAACCCTTTTAGAATTTACTATTTTCTATTTACTATTGTTTTCAAATCCGTGCCAATCCGCGGTTAATTATAAAACCACTGAAATTGAGTTCGAAGGATAGCTCTCGCCCCCCTTATTAACGGCCCTTACCCAGTATTCGAGGCGTGAGCCGGTAGGTTCGGTTTTCAGGGCTATCTCGTTATCTATCGCCGAGGCGATATGGTCCCACTGGCCAAAGGCGGCTTCGCAGCGTCATTTTTTTTACCATTTTTGTTAGATAATCGTTGAACTTTTGGTGAAAGTATGGTATAATACTAACCCTGTACTCTTGTAGTGCAGGGTAAACCGCCCGCAAGCGCCGATAAATAGACATTTCAGATTTCATGTCTGTAAGTGGCTAAGCCACACGGTCTTTGGGGCCAGCAGGCCCAGATTCGTGATTCGTGAATGGTGATTCGTGAATGGTGTAAAATTCCCCTGCCGCCCACGCACCAAATAACAGAATTTTGGTGCGGGGCAGGCATCTGGGGACGGGGGGCTAAGCAAACCTGGGATGTTCACTTTGACTAAGGTCAACATTTCTTTTTCATTGTCGGTTCCGACAATTCTTGTTCGCATTGCGGTATGGATTGTTCTTCTGTATCGGCGGGTACGTTACGGATATCCTTTTCGCCGAATCAAACTGACACGCGGCAAATACGCAAAGGTTGACCAGGACGATTTTGAAAGATTGAACAGGCATAATTGGCAGGCTGTCGGTTCTCGAGGTACTTATTATGCTAAAAGAACTGCTTTCAGGAACGCAAAACGCTTTGACCAGTATATGCATCGGGTCATTTGTCCCGCCCCGCCCAGCATGGTCGTGGACCACATCAATCGCGACGCTCTCGATAATCGAAAGGTAAACCTTAGACCCGCAACTCAAAAGCAGAATACCTGGAACCGCGACCACGGGAAAAAAAACGCAACATCCACCTATAAAGGTGTCTTTTGGGATAAGCGGCGAGCCAAGTGGCAGGTGCGTTTACATCATAATGGCAGAAGTCTCTACTTGGGTCTCTTCGCCGACGAAATAAAAGCTGCAAAGGCGTACGACCGGGCAGCTAAGAAATATCGCGGTGAGTATGCGTTTTTAAATTTCCCGAAGAAATGATTAAGGATTATCCACAGGATCTTGGGCCCAAGGACGCCTTACGGCACTGATTGGTGATTATTTTTCTGTATTCCCTGTGGCTGAGATTATTTGTTCTCCTATGGAGTCCTTACGGACAGCAGGTTTGGTTTTTTTCTTTTCAGCCATTCCGGCAATTGCTCCCGGCTTACTTTTGCCCACAAGCCCTTTTTCTGTCTGCGGGCGCTTGCCTGGAGGTTTTGGTATTTGTAATAAAAACTGTGGCGAAATCGCAAATCAGCGTACGCAAAACCTTCGGTTAGCAGCGCTTCGTTCAGGAACCTTTTATCGGGCAACTGAATATAGGCCAATAATCTGCCGTACTTGCCTCTTGTGCGGTTTCCCTTATCGAGGTAAATGGTAGCCTGTTTGCCGAGAGCTAATTTTTTTGCGAATTCAGTGGCCTCCGGGCCGAAATACATAACGGGCGTTCCGGGTTTTTTCGTTTCCGGCGTGTCGATTCCCCACAGCCGAATTCTCGTATGATTGTATTTGCCGTCGGGGACATCGATGTCGATTGTGTCGCCGTCAACAACTTTTACGATGGTGAAGGTTTTGCCGTGATATTTTTCAAAGTCGTAGGCCTTTAGCTTTTCACCGCTTTGCGGCTGCCGCCGCCGGTTGCGTCTGACAGGGCTGTGGTCAAGCCGGATAAGTAACGCTAAAAGCAGCAGGCATACGATGAATATTACGCTTCGTCGGCGTCTGCTCATTGCGTAAGTGCGTCTCTTTACTTTAGGCAACATTTAGTCGTACCGTCAGGCATCCTGAGGCTTAGTAACTGGTGAGTATTATTTAGTAGGCCGTCTCCCTAATAACCAGAATCACAAGTTACAAATCAGGAAGCACTTCGTTTCTCGGCCGGCTTGTCCAGCTCGAAGGCGGTGCAGACGGCCTCGAGGGCCTTATCGGCCTGCTCTTTGTTGACGATACAACTGATGCGGATTTCACTGGTAGTAATTGAATCGATATTGACTTCGGCTTTGGCCAGCGAGCCGAACATCTTATCGGCGACGCCATAGTGTGTTCGCATACCCACGCCTACCACGGAAATCTCGGCAATATCGTCCCGAACGAAGATGCTATCGCAATTAACCTCGTCTTTGATTTGCTCGATAGCTTCTTTGGCGGCGTTTAGCTCCGAGATGTGAATTGTAAACGAGAGGTTCGCCTTTTCGCTGCTGACTTCCGTCTGAACGATGTCGTTGACTATCACCTTGGCGTTTGCCAGACAGGCGAATATCCTGGCGGCGTTGCCGGGCTTGTTATCTACGCCGACAAGGCCTATCTTTGCCATATCTTTTTGTACTGTCGCTCCTGAAACCACTACACCTTCCATTTGTGGCACCTCGTGTGTAATTATTGTTCCATCTTTTTCTTCGATACTGCTTCTTACGTGAATTTTAACATCGTAATTCTTACCGACCTCGACGGCCCTGGTATATATAACTCCGGCGCCAAGACTTGCCAGTTCCAGCATTTCGTCATAACTGATTTGCTTTGCTTTTGCGGCGTTTTTGAATATTCGTGGGTCGGTTGTGTGGATTCCATCGACATCGGTATAAATTTCGCACGCTTCAGCTCCCAGAGCTGCGGCAAGTACAACTGCGGTTGTGTCCGAGCCGCCTCTGCCGAGGGTGGTTATGTTTTCATTCTCGTCTATACCCTGGAAACCAGCAACAATAACAATTCTGCCTTTATCGAGCTCTTTGTGGATTCGTTCTGCATCGACACTTTTTATGCGTGCCTTTGTATGGTCGCTGTCGGTAATCATGCGGATTTGGCTGCCGGTAAAGCTGATGGCATCGTGCCCCATAGTGTCGAGAGCCATAGCGAAAAGTGAGACGGACTGCTGCTCGCCGGTACTGAGTAGCTGGTCCATCTCGCGTTTGGGCGGATTGGGATTGAGCTCGAGAGCGTCCGCGATAAGCCCATCGGTTTGTTTGCCGCGTGCTGAGGCAACCACTACGACCTGGCATCCGGTCTTTACCGCTTTGATTACTCTCGCAGCAGCCCTGCGAATTTTCTCCGCATCAGCAATCGAAGTGCCGCCAAACTTTTGTACAATTATTGCCATAGTTAACCCACTGAGATTGAAGTTGTCTGTTATTGTTTATTGAATTCGGTCTTAACAGTCTGCCCATTTAGCTTTTCAAGAAATACTCCATCAGTTCAAATCCTTTTTCTATTCTAAATCCGGACTTGGCGGCATTGGCTTCACTAAAGCTCGTATGTAAAATACCGCTAATACCCGTACCGGCCATAGCGAATGGAACCGGCTCAGGCGAATGGGCGCAGCTTCGGACGGGAGTTGGATGGTCGGGCGTGACGAGTATTCGCCAGCTTTCGTAACTTTGTAGCGCCTCAAGCACCGGCCCGACAATATATTTATCAATTTGCTCAACGGCTTTTTTCTTCATCTCGGCATTGCCGTTATGGGACGCTTCGTCTGGCGCTTCTATGTGGACGAAAACGAGGTCATATTTAGCGAGAGCTTCTATCGCGGCAGAGGCCTTGCCCTGATAATTCGTATCGACGAAGCCGGTGGCGCCCGGCACGTCTATCAAATCAAAACCGACCAGCTTTGACAGACCTTTCGCCAAGTCAACGGCTGTGATGGTAGCGCCTTTGATTCCGAATCGCTTTTGGAAACGCTCCATTCCGGCTTTTCTGCCCTGTCCCCACAGCCAGATGGAGCTTACCTGATTTTCGCCGAGGTCTCTTCTTACTTTGTTAATGTCGTGATTGCTGAAAAGCTGCTGCGAGCGGGCCATCAAGTCGATAAGCAGCTCGGCTCCTTTGCCGCGTGGTAAGATTTTTTCTATTGCCATACCTATACAGTCGTGCGGCGGATGTGTTTGAACATCGAAATCAAGTCCTTTGAAGACCAACAGGTGCCGATAGCTTACGCCCGGATGGAAACAAATTTGCTCATTGCCGAACTGCTCGTTTAGTTCCTTTACGAGTTTGGCGGCTTCTTCGGATGAGATATGTCCGGCACTGTGGTCCGCCATTTTGCCGTCGGCAATGGTAACCAGGTTGCATCTAAAAACCCAGTCGCCTGGGGCCAGCCCGATGTTGCGTGCCACCGCCTCAATTGGCGCCCGTCCGGAGTAGTATTGCCGCGGGTCGTACCCCAGCAGACTCATTTGGGCAACATCGCTGCCAGGTTCCATATCCTCGGGGACTGTCCGCACAAGACCTTGTCTGCCCTCTGTACTGATTTTGTCCATATTCGGCGTTTCAGCGGCTTCGAACACAGTCCTATTGTCGAATTGTTCAATCGGCTCATCTGCTGCACCGTCCGGAACTATTATCGCGTACTTAGTCACTAATCCTTGTCCTCCGGTATATCGACTATTCTTATGCAGACCGGTTTTCCACCGATAGCATCCAGTTTCTCCATATCCTTTAGCGCTGCGGTGACATTTCTCTGCTGTGTAGGATGTGTTGCAATTACGACGGGCACGGTATTTTCCGGGCCGCGACCTTCGTGCTGCAGTGCGCCGGATATGCTTATCTGATGTTCGGCAAGTATTTTGCTCCATTGAGCTATTACTCCCGGCTGGTCTTTACACATTATCCTGATATAGAACCTACTTATCAGATTATCGATTTTTTCTATCATCGATGCAATTTCGTTCCTCGATTGTAGGCGCAGATGCCGAAACGTTGTCGCTGAATTGCCCAAAGCAACATCGATAATATCCGCAACAACCGCACTTGCCGCAGGCATCATCCCAGCCCCTCGGCCATAGTATGTTACCTGGCCGACCGCGCTGCCGAATATAGTTACGGCATTGAAGGGTCCATCGACGCGGGCGAGCGAATTATCCCTGGCGATAAAGGACGGGTGCACCCGAAGCGAAACTTTGTTTTCTTCGTCCTTTTGTCCGATTGCCAGCAATTTGAGTACGTAGCCCATCTCGCCGCCATAGTGAATATCGTCTTTCGAAATAGCTTCGATGCCCTCAACAAAAATGTCTTCGAGTTTGATTTCGTATCCCAAAGCGATGGAGGCGAGGATGGCCAGCTTATGTGCACTGTCACCGCCGCTGATATCCAACGTTGGGTCAGCTTCTGCATACCCTTTTTCCTGTGCTTCAGCGAGAGCCTGCGAAAAGTCCTCATCACGAGCAGTCATATTCGATAGTATATAGTTGCAGGTTCCATTGACGATGCCATATATTGCTTTGATTTCATTTGCCGCCAGTCCGGTCCGAATACCTGAGACGATAGGGATACCGCCGGCACAACTTGCTTCAAAAGCAATACAGCGATTATTCTTATGAGCGGCCCTGTAGAGCTCATTACCGTACTCTGCCAAAAGGGCCTTGTTGGCGGTAACAACGTCTTTACCTGCATCGAGCATTTTTAGCTGAATCTGCTTTGCAGCGTCGGTTCCGCCGACCAGTTCAACGCCTATTTGAATCGAGTCATCTTTGAGCAGTTTATTCAAATCGTTGGTAAGAACGCCATCCGGCAGCTTGACAGGCCGAGGTGATTTGGTGTCGATATCGACTACGCAGGCAAGTTCGAGGCGCAGACCGGTTTTAGCCGCTATCGAGTCGGCGTCTTCCAATATGAGCTTTGCTACGCCGCGGCCGATGGTGCCGAAACCAACAAGCCCTACTTTTACTTGTTTTTCAGCCATATTTTCGTATCTCGT
>CAZQYB010000108.1:0-9012 GCA_964597535.1 uncultured Pirellulales bacterium
CCGGATACCTTTGCCAAAGCAACAGTGGTAACTATTTCATCTATCACTGTGCTTGTCTTGCTCTTTGCATTCTTGACCGTGGTATTTCCATTGTAGCTGTCTGCAACAATTCTATTTACCTCTTCGGCCGTTCCAGAGCAGGATTTGCAGACGCTGGGAGAATGCAAAGCCGGTTTGCTTGCACAAATCAGCTACCATCGGCGATTTGGCCAAAAGCTCGTCCCTTGTAACGGCCTGGGGCATCAGCATTACCTTTTTCGAATCGACGTTTTCTATTTGTTCTATCGTCTGCCGGATTTCGGGCATATCCTTAGGTGAATCGACGACGAATTTTAGCTGATAATTGTAATTATCAATCAGCTCCCGCAAGACGGCCAAATCCAATCTTGAATCTTCGTGAATCTCAGCAAGAGCAGGGTCTTCCGGCGTTGAGTTACTCAATTTAGGACTGATGCTCATCAAATCACAGGCCAAACTCGATATAAATGCAATCCCCGCAGTTTCGATTGTTATATGTTTTTCCAAATCTTTTAGCTTTTTAACTAATTGCGGCAAATCTGAGTTTATCATCGGCTCGCCGCCGGTTATGACGACAAATTCACACGGCCATTGTTGAACGGTCTGGAGGATTTTATCGATGGTGTAATGGGCCCCTGCCGTTCGGTCCCAGGCGTACTTTGTGTCGCACCATTTGCAGCGCAAGGGACAGCCGGCCAGGCGAATAAAGATGCTGGGGAGGCCGGCTAAAAACCCTTCGCCTTGTAGCGAGTAGAAAATTTCACTGACTCTCATTGTTCGTGGTTCGTCACTCCTGTTTCGCGGTTTGATATTCGATTGGGTCTTTTAGGCCTGCTTCGGCGAAGCCCTTTAATCTCAATCTGCAGGCATCGCATCGGCCACAGCTTTTGCCGTTTTCATCAGGGTCGTAGCAGCTATGAGTCAGGGAATAATCAACATTGAGTTTTTCGCCGGTAAGAATAATCTGGGCCTTTGTCATATTTATAATCGGAGTATGAATGTGGTATCGGCCTTTGTCCTCAACAGCAGCCGCGGTGGCGAGATTGGCTAACCTTTCGAACGCAGCTATAAATTCCGCACGGCAGTCGGGGTAGCCGCTGTAGTCGGTGGAGTTTACGCCGATAAAGATATCAAAGGCCCCGAGAACTTCAGCCCACGCAAGTGCGTAACTTAAAAATATTGTGTTGCGTGCGGGAACGTACGTAGCTGGTATTCGGTCGGGATTGGCTAAATCGGCTCCGTCCTTCGGGACTTCAATATTGGGGTCGGTAAGGGCTGAGCCGCCAAAGCCCGCCAAACCAGTATCAATTATGCGATGCTCGACCACTCCCGGAGAATCAGCGATTCTTTTTGCCGCTTCGATTTCATAGTGGTGTCGCTGGCCGTAACCGAAAGTCAAGGCAAACAATTGGAATCCTTCGCTGCGGGCGATGGCCAAAGTCGTGGCCGAATCGAGGCCGCCGCTCAACAGAACAACTGCTTTTTTATTTTTCTCCAACATTTTTTCTCAAGTCTTGTCAAAGTTATCAATATTGATTATATTAGTTTAGCGAAATTTGTGTGAGGTTCAACAAAATGAACGAAAAGTCAAAACTGGAGCTATTCGATAATCCTCGTTATGGGAGGGATTACGTTGTTAGAATCGATTGTCCTGAATTTACGAGCGTCTGTCCTAAAACAGGCCAGCCTGACTTTGGTGAGATTGTCATCGAATATTGTCCCGATAAGGTCTGTATTGAGCTAAAAAGCCTGAAGCTCTATATGCAAAGCTACCGCAATAAAGGTATTTTTTATGAGGCGCTGACGAATGATATACTGGACGATTTGTCGACTGCCTGTAAGCCTCGCTGGATGAAAGTTACCTCGCGTTTTAGGCCTCGCGGCGGAATTACCACGGACGTAACTGCAGAATATAAAATGGATAAATAACAACTTATTCAGATTGACTGATTTTGTCAAAACAGGTTGGTATGAGAAGTTAGGAGTCAGAATAAAGAGTCGAGAGGTGAGAAAATGGGCATAACATTTCATTGTGAGCATTGCGGCAAAAAAATAGAGGCGCCGGACAACGCCGGCGGCAAATGGGGTAAATGTCCAAGGTGCCATAACAAATTATATATCCCCAGCCCAGACACCGGTGAAGACCTGAAACTCGCACCAATAGATGAAAAGGCCGAAGCGAAACAAAAGAAACTAATGGCCGAAACATACAAGTTTACACAAGATATATTGCTTGAAAGAGAAGTCCCAAACGCTCCCGATGGTACTGCGGCGCCGGCATCTAAAATAAGCGATGACGAGCTGACGAAAAACATAATCAGCTACTTACGGCAAATGGCCGATGGCAAATTAGACGAGGCCCAGGAAACTGCCGATATGATAGTGCCCTGCGGCCCGCGAGCCGTAGATGTCCTCGACAGAATAGCACTTAGCGAAATACCTGAGCCGGAATTGGCCGATGTGCCTCTGCAGGTACTTTCAAGCCTGATAAGGAACCTGCGCACACGCATAAGCTAATTGTAAGCCTGTAAGCGGAAAAATTTGCAGGACCGGCTCATAGGTCCTAAAAAAATACCCTCAATCTGCAAATCCACAAGTTTTTTTCGGTCTGTAAAATTTAATACACCAAACAAAGTTCTCTAATTTGGCCGCAATGAAACTATTGCTTATATTTTATATGGAAGCGACAAAAAATTTGATTGGGCTCCTATGGCAACTTGGAAGGAAATTTATTATGGCTAATGAGACAACAGTGGTGCACGTTACCCACGAGGTAATAGGGAAAATCGGCGGCATAGGCGCCGTTCTTCAAGGCCTTTTTACCTGCAATTCCTATCTTGAGGCGGTTGACCGCTCAATCCTAATCGGTCCATTGTTTACCACTGAAGGGTCTGTATTAGACCGTATTGGCGAGAACGGTGAAGTGCTGTACTCATCCATCGACGGATTTGTAAACACGGGATATGCTCCGGCCTTTCGGAAAATCGAAAGTTACTACAATGTGGGTATCGTGTACGGCAGAGAAACATTCATCGACGAACAGACAGGGATAAAAAGCTCGCCTGAGGTACTGCTTATCGACGTGACCCATACGGACAAAGGGCCGGTTAACGAATTCAAAAAGCGCTTGTTTGAAGAGTTTGGTATCCGCAGTCATTTATACGAACACCTGTGGGAGTGCGAACAATACATCAGATTGGCACCTGCCGCAATCGCTGCGTTGAAAGCAATCGGCGCAGCTAAAGACTCGACGGCCATTATTTCTCATGAGTTTATGGGAATGCCGACGGCATTGGCAGCTACTATGGAGCCAACGTGCGATTTCAAAACCATTTTCTATGCCCACGAAGTAGCAACAATGCGCCGCATCGTAGAAAAACATCCCGGCCATGACACGATGTTCTACAACGTTATCAAGCACGCCCACGAAAACAGACTTTACGTCAGTGAGGTATTCGGCGACCAGAGTTCCTTCTTCAAGCACGCTCTTGTAGAAGCTTCCAGATACTGCGACCGTATATGCGCGGTGGGCGATTATGTGCTCCGCGAATTGTGGTTTCTCGCGCCGGAATTCCAGGCTGCCGGCATCGACATAGTTTATAACGGGATACCGGCATACCAAATCAGCCTTAGCGACAAACTGCAATCAAAGGAAAAACTGCAACTGTACTGCGAAAATCTGTTGGGTTATAAGCCCGATTTCGTCTTCACACATGTTACCAGACTGATACAAAGCAAAGGGCTGTGGCGCGACTTGCGGGTGCTCGAACAAGTAGAAAAAGAGTTTAGAAGCCGGGGGAAAACGGCAGTGCTGTTTTTGCTATCGACAGAAGTTTCTCGGCGTCGCAGCCGGGACATCTACAATATGGAATCGGCGTATAACTGGCCTGCGGCCCACCGTGAAGGCTGGCCCGACCTATCAGGCGGCGAGGCGGCCTTCTATACAGCGATTCAGGAATTCAATGCGCAAAGCCGGAACATAAAAATCATCTTCATCAACCAATTTGGCTTTGAGCGAAAAAGCTGCGGCGGCAGGATGCCGAAAGATATGGAGTTTATGGACATTCGCAAAGGAAGCGATGTCGAATTCGGCCAGAGCATTTACGAGCCGTTCGGGATTTCCCAATTGGAACCGCTCAGTTTCGGCGGTATATGTGTGGTCAGCAGTGTCTGCGGATGCTCAGGTTTCGTGCGGGATGTAGCTAACGGAGAAAACACCAAAAATGTTATTATCGCCGACTATACCGACCTGAATAACCACAGGTTTGCCGATATCGAAGATTTGCTGCAGATTGACCGGTCGCTGCGCGACCGGATAGAGGCAAAGGTCAGCGAAAAGGTGGCAAAAGAAATCATCTCGCGTCTGGCCCAGAATGAATCTGAAATCGAAAGTATGATTCAGGACGGCTACGCATTGGCAAAGAATATGAGCTGGGACGCAGTAGTGAAAAACTACCTCCTGAGCAGTCTGCAAAAGACACTGCACAAGCAACGCAGCACAAGCATCTGCACAAAAGCATAGCCGCGAAGCGACAGCGCAACCCAAAATCGAGCATCGAGTATCGAGCATCAACCATCGAGAATCAAGAATCGAGAATCAAGAATCGAGAATCGAGAATCAACTCCTATACGCTACCCGCTCCACGCTATACGCTAAACGCTGTCCGCTATCCGCTATCCGCTAAACGCTATACGCTGTCCGCTAAACGCTATTCTCCTGCCAGCCAGTTCTCAGCAAGAATAGTAAAATCCTGGAAGTTTACTATATCATCGCCGTAAGGTGGCGCCGGATAAATATCCGCTAATGACCCGCTTCCCAGCCAATCATCGGCCATTCGCGCCACATCGTCAATGTCCACTATCCCTTCGCCCGTAATATCCCCACTCGCAAGCCCCACCGGCTCTAAAAGAACAACCGTTGATGACATCTGCTGCATTTCTTCACCAGTCCCTGCTATCTCATACGTGATTCGCCAAACAATTTCAGCCAGCTTAATCGGCTCTATACGGTTCACGTCAAAGGTACACGTATCTTCACTGGTAGCGCTGCTTTCTGCTTCAATATAAGGATAGCTAACGCACGGATCGTTTACTTCAATATTATCCGGCACATCCACCAGCTCAAGCCCGACATTCTCTACTGCGTGAGGAGAACGATTCTCCATTGTCACCCAGCACTTATATCTAAACCAAGTCCTGTCGATACGGGTCCTCTCATTAACATCAAAGGTAGCTACAAATGGGAAGTATTCATACGCACCCATATCAACGACTGAGTTACCGTCATTGTTTCCATCTACTATCCGTGGGTGGCCATCAAGGTCCCACGGAATTGGCTCGGTAGTGTTGCCGTCGCCATCGAGGTCATTAGTGTCTTCTGGGACTGAGTCGTTATCGCCTACATCAATGCAGGGTGAACGTGGCCGCAGATGATAGTCACCATCAATCCACGTAGCATTTGGGTCATTTGGCTCGACTGTGATATTTGGATCATTAGCATCAGCCCAATACCCTGTATCTACAAAACATGGATCCGTATCGATATTGCCATCACCCCAGTTCACTGTACAGCCGCTTCCGACATATACACCACCCTGACCGCCTTTAACATCACAGTAGTTGACATCTATTGTCGATGAGTTGAATAAAGCTATTTCATTCCCATCTGATGCTGTATTGCCCCACAGGATGCAGTTCGCCAGCGTTGCACCGCTTTGCTCATCATTGTACATCCCGCCGCCGCTATCCTCGGCTACATTGCCGCTGAACGTACAATTCGTCAACGTCGGACTGCTGTCATCATTGTATATCCCGCCGCCCCAGTCGGCCGAGTTTCCGCTGAAAGTGCAGTTGGTTAGTGTTGGATCGCTTTCATTCTCGTTGTATATCCCGCCACCGTCGTCGTAGTCGGCCAAGTTTTCAGTGAACGTGCAGTCGGCCAAGTTTTCAGTGAACGTGCAGTTGGTCAACACCGGACTGCTCTCGTCGTTAAGTATCCCACCCCCGCCGCCCCAGTCGGCCGAGTTTCTGCTGAAAGTGCAGTTGGTCAGCGTCGGACTGCTATTTTCGTTGAACATTCCGCCGCCACCACCCCACCCCAAGTTCCCTGTGAAGTTGCAGTCGGTTAATGTCGGACTCCCATATTCGTTGCAGATGCCGCCACCAGTGCCGTCTGCTAAGTTTCCGCTGAATGTGCACTTGGCTAGCGTCGGGCTGCTGGACCAGTTGCGCATCCCTCCGCCGTGGTCCCCGAAGTTGCCGCCGAACGTACAATTCGTCAGCATCGGACTGCTCTCCTCGTTGTAGATCGCCCCCCCGTCGTATTCTGCTGTGTTCCCACTGAAGTTGCAGTCGGTGATCATCGGACTGCTGCTCTCCGTGTTGAACATTCCGCCGCCCCCGGCGTCCGCCAAGTTTCCCCTGAAGGTACAGTTTGTCAGGGTCGGGCTGCTATATTCGTTGTACATCCCGCCACCGACATCGTCTGCTGAGTTGCTGCTGAATGTGCAGTCGGTCACTGCTGCGTTATTCTCTTGGTTCCATATACCTCCACCATTGCTTGTCGCAATATTATCGATAAATGTACAGTTGTTCAAAATTGGACTGCCGCCATCGTTCGCCATCCCGCCGCCTATGTGAGCCGAGTTGCCAGTAAATGTGCAGCTGGTCACTGTCGGGCTGCCGTCATCGTTCGCCATCCCGCCGCCTTGGATCGCCGAGTTGCCGGAGAAGGTGCAGCCAGTCACTGTCGGGCTGCTTCCGTTGTTATACATCCCGCCACCTAGGATCGCCGAGTTGCCGCTGAACGTGCAGCTTGTAATTGTAGGATTGGTTCCATCACAGTAAATCCCACCTCCGTCGCTAGCATAACTGTTAATAATGGTAAGGCCACTTAATATGGAATCTGCCTCTTCCTCGTTTTCGAAAATGAACCCTCGATGCGGGTCTGCTGGAGTTCCGTTGCAGTCGATGACCGTTGCTGCAACAATGTTCGGGTCATTCGGGTCAGTGCTCCTGACAGTTATCGCAAGTTCATCAAAATCAATATCCCGATTATCGTCGCCGGTATAAGTCCCCGGCAAAACAATCACAGTATCGCCATCATTGGCAATATCTATTGCTTCCTGTATCGCATCAAATGGATGCTCCGTGGTTCCATCCTCGCACGGGTCGCTGTAATCCGGATTTCCACAACATGGATCATCCGGTGCATCATCATCAGCGTACCAAGTGCGCCCAGCATACAACTCTTGGGTCAGAAAGCCGCCTTCGAAGGTATACTTACCGCCGCTCACAGTTCCTGCATCTGCCTGCCCGAACGTACTGACAACCGTATATTTACCACCGGTGCTTTCGCCACCTCCACAATCTACCGTAGTCCAACTCGCATCGTAATCTCCACCCATTTGAGCAAGAGCAGAGACCGGCAACAAAAAACACACACACAGCAAACTAACTACTGGTAACACCTTTGTATGGATGAATCTACAACTAAAACATCTCATTAGTCAGTCTCCATTTCCGTCGGCGCACTTGCTCTTTTTTCTCACAGCATTACTTTCAGGCTCTATTTTACCCTCATAATCCAAACAACTTCATAATAAGCTGGCATATTATTTGTATTTGAAGCAGTTCCACTTGTAACTTGCCCAGATGTTGCGGGATATTGTCCTCCTTCAGCGTGACCACATTCTATGCCTCCTCTGCTAACTGTATGAGTGTGAGAATTCGTATCTGAACCACCTGTTTCTCCACTTGTCGTCGAACCCCTCAAAAACCTTTTGGCTCCTCCACTGGCCCCATTCAAATTAGGAATTGTCTGGCCGTTATAAGGACTGTTGGAATCGTTCAGGATTTGACCGTTACATTCAACAAAATTGTCTGGGAAGGCTGGAGTATTTGGAAATGATTTGAGCCAAGCGACAACGCCCCCAACAGGGACTACACCAGCAGACGGAGCTGAAAATTTATTATCAACATAACTCTTTACAGCCTTCTCGGTAGGAACTGCCGAATCACTATTATCTGCCAATGTACCATCTGTAGAAAATTCATTTATTGTTGAATCACCGATAGTGTTTGTGTCTATGAATTTAGGGATGTAATTTGCTGTCCCACTACCCTTAATACCTATTCCCCCTGCAACCTGCCCAGCCTTTTTTGCATAGATCGCGTATGGGGCGGGCGTTAGCTCCTGTCGGGGCGCTAAAGTAGTCCAATTCGGTTCCCCAAAACCTTTCACAGCAAGTTCCACCCAACTGGCCTCACCGTTAAATACGGACTCACCAAAATCCAACAGTGTCGTAAACAAACCGTTAGTCACATTGACACCGCTCACTAACTGATCACTTCCCAGCTGGCTGCCGTCATTTGGGTCATCGTACAGCTTAAACTCAAAGTCAAATGTGCCATTGGCGGGGATATTAACCTCCCTTAGCTGCCCTTGGTGGGTAAACGCGGAGCCAACTGGGACTGCATCGCACGAATTGCCTTGGCCCAAAAGTAGAATAATACCAAGAATCAAAATACTAACTTTCACTTTCATAACGTCCTTCCTTTCTTCACAATATTTCCAAACTCACAAATTTCTTCTAAACTAAACTTTTTTCTTCTTCAACAATGCTATTCCTCCAATTCCCAGCAAGAACAATGTCCACGGCTCCGGGATAGTATAGCCATCCTCAATCGTACTAAAATCGAGCGGGTCGATTATTTCATAATATTGCGAACCCGGCTCACCAACACCAAGCCAATCGAAACTGACCGAAAAGTCACTGACACTCTCATCAATGCCAATTCCAACCGTCAAAGTCACGGCATCGTATGCCCCATCATCTTCTAACACCGGCTCCGGCTGAACCACAATCTGGTTCCAACCGGCCGGAGTCTCCGGTGTTGTCACAACCAGATCGTAATAGTCCCCATACTTGAACCAGATTGTAAACTCCTCAATCCCCTCCATCAGGTTGATATTATATACATCGTATGTATATT
>CAZQYB010000109.1:0-8807 GCA_964597535.1 uncultured Pirellulales bacterium
TTACGCCGTCCCCATCGAAGACGTAACCGGCGAAATGCGCTCAAGCTGCAAGGCCGTCAACTTCGGAATCATTTACGGCCAGGGCCCGTTCGGACTGTCACGCGCGATTGGAATAACTCAGGCCGACGCAAAGAAATTCATTGACGATTACTTCGCACGTTACAGTTCAATCCGTAAGTTTATGGATAGCGTAATAGACGCAGCCAAACGAACCGGCTATGTTGAAACCATTTTGCATCGCCGCCGAAAAATCCGGAACCTCAACAGCAAAAACGCTAATAAACGCGCCCAGGCCGAGCGTTTCGCTGTCAATACCGTTATTCAGGGCTCAGCCGCCGATTTAATAAAGGTCGCTATGCTCAACATACAGCAAAAAATCGAAGCTGAAAATCTCCCCGTAAAATTGATTCTGCAAATCCACGATGAGCTTGTTTTTGAATTACCAGCTAAGGAAGCTGAAAAACATGCAGAGTGGATTGCCCACGAAATGACCACTGCCATCACATTTGATGTCCCCCTGAAGGTTGATATAACCTACGGCCCGACCTGGCTAACCGATAGTTAACAGCTCTTACGGCATAATCGGTTGCAGATAATACACCCACAGTGCTGCTACTTCCCGCAAAATATATTTCGGCATCTCCGTAAGAACGTAACTTTCTTTCGCAGGCACGGTATAAACCTCCCATCGCCGACGCTGGTACGTCATCTTGATTCGTGGCAAATGGTAAAAGTGACTGACCGCAATCACGCGTTTAATCCCCAGCCGCTCGAACATCTGACACGTATTCTTCACCGTGGCTTCGGTATTCACGCCTTCTTTATCGAGCACGATTGTCTTTTCCGGGACACCTAATTCGATAGCCATCCTCCGCATCGCCTCCGTCTCATGCACGTCACCGTCACCAGGCCCACCGGATAAAATCAGCCGGTCAGCTAACCCTTCCAGGTATAGCTGGCATCCGGTTCGCATACGGTCAGCCAGAGCGTGCGAAAGTCGCCCATCCGCATACACTCGCGCCCCGAAGACCACAATCGCATCCGCTCGACGACGGTAATCCGTCTTACCAAAGCAAAACATCTGCCCCAACGGAAAACCCACCAGGCACGCGGCTACCGTAGCAACGAAGACAATTTTTGTTAGTAGAACTTTCTTCCCCTGTAATTTTCCTTTCTCTGCCACAAGAGCAACAAGAACAATCGTGATTGCCGTACTCACAATAAGAGAAAACGCCACCGGAAATCCAGCGGTAATTGTCCCTCGGCCAAGCAATACGTAGAAGTTGACCACATTCTTGACGGTAGTGACAAGCAGGATACCGACCAACCCCAACGTCAATAAGCGCCGCCAGCGGGACAGGATAGGGCGTATAGAATATGCAACGAGAGAGATAGACACAACGGCCAAGAATAGCCGCGACGCAAATGTCTCAACCGGACGAAAATCAATCCACCAATGGTTCGAGTCGAAACCCGGATAACGAAACTCTCCCAGGATATTCAGTAACGAAAACCCGCCAATGAAAACTGCCAGTCCGCGACTAAACGCCAAAAGCAACATGCGCCTAACAGTCAGCCGCTCATATTCCATTTTCCTATGCACACCAACCTTCCCAGAACTTACTTTTGTCGCCAAGTGCTTCCTTCCACCGCCGCAGCTCGTTACCCAGCCGTTTCACGGTCTTAGCATACTTGGTGTCATCAGCCAGATTTTTAAGTTCCCACGGGTCGGCCTGCAGGTCGAACAACTGTCTCGTCCGTTTGCCTTTCACCAAGTACTCAATGAACTTGTAATGCTCGTCGCGCACGCCTCGCTGGATATCCTTGTAAGCAAAGAATAGCGTATCCCGAAATTTCCTCTTTGGCTCACGGATCACCGCCGCAAAGCTTTTACTCTTGACCGACGCCGGGATTGCAACTCCCACAAGTTCGCACAATGTGGGGTAGATGTCGTGCACGTAGCAAAGGGCGTCGCGCTTCTTACCCTTCGCTATTCCGGGCCCGCTGATAATAAGAGGCACATGTACGCTGTGCTCGTATAGGTTCTGCTTGCCCATCAGACCGTGCCGACCCACTGCCAGCCCGTTATCGCCGGAAAAGATGATGATGGTATTTTCGGCCTGCCCCGTCTTTTCAAGTGCCTCCAGCACCCGCCCAATCTGTGCATCAACGTGCGTAATCATCGCATAGTAGTCGGCTATGTGTTTGCGAATTTCATTCGGCGTTCTCGGCCAGGAGGCAAGTTTCTCATCACGAATCCTCATCTCACCATTATCGAACGGATGCTCCGCTATAAAACTCTTCGGCAAGGGGATTTTGTCTGGGTCATACATATCGTGATATTTCTTCGGCGCCGTCCGAGGGTCGTGCGGAGCTGTGTACGAAACATACACAAAGAACGGCTTGTCGCCATTGTAATCACGCAGAAACTCTACCGCTGCGTCGCTGAAGAGCTCGCTGGAGTGCTTTCCCTGCTTGTAGTATCTCGATTGCTTGGGATATTTCCAGCTGGGGTCGAAGTCATGGATAGGGACCTTATAATGGTTGCTCATACCCCCGAAGAAAATGTTTGCACCGGCGGTGAACGACCGGGCGTAGGCCTCTCGGCCGTTATGCCATTTGCCCGTCCCGAAGGTTATGTACCCGTCGTCGCGGAATATTTCCGGCAGCATCCGATGTTCCGGCGGAATCGTGCCGCCCGTATCCACAAGGTCAAACAAATTCTTCCCTGACAGCAGCATAGCCCGACTCGGTTTACATACCGCGCCGCTCATCGAACCCATAATATACGCATTCGTAAAAGTCGTACCACTGCGCACAAAGCGGTCCATATTCGGCGTAATGATGACCTCGTTGCCCAGTGCGCCAATCGTGTCAAACCGCTGGTCGTCCGTGAACAGGAACAGGATGTTCGGACGTCTTCTTTTCGCGCTTATTCTGCCTGTGCTGGCACAGCCCGGCAGTATTGACATCATTCCCGCCGAAGCCGCCCCAAAGCCAAGGGTCTTGAGAAATTCCCTTCTCGTTTGTTTCTCCATATCGCTTCCCCTTATGCAGCCGAGAATATCGCATCGAGCTTTTCCAGGAAGTATAACTCGTGGCCAAACAAAAAAAAGGAAAAAGCAGAACACAGTGCTTGTTTCAACGGTATTTGAGTAGAATATTGACCCCGTTAGAGACTTTTCTCCTGTGCCGCTCTACGTCCTTTCCTTCTAACGTTCTCTAACGGGGTTGACGCAGCTGGCAACAGCCAATAGAATGAGCTTTTGTGATTTGTCTCTAAAAGACAAAAAAGTTGATGTTAGCAGAAACAGGGAAACCTATGACAACAATTAATGAAAATTTCCTAAAACTTCAGGCTGGCTATTTATTCCCGGAAATCAGCAGACGCATTCGCGCCTTTCAGACCAAAAATCCTGACGCAAGGATAATTAGCTTAGGGATAGGAGATGTTACTCAGCCGTTAGCACCGGTTGTTATTAAGGCAATGCGAAAAGCTGTTGACCAAATGGGCACCGAAGCCGGTTTTCGCGGCTATGGGCCGGAATTGGGCTATGATTTTCTAATCGATGTGATAATCGACAATGATTTTAACCCACGCGGCATTGATTTGCATAAAAGTGAGCTTTTCATCAGTGACGGGGCAAAATGTGATATAGCTAATATTCAGGAGGTTTTCGCTCTGGACAATGTAGTGGCCATCTCCGACCCCGTCTATCCCGTATATGTCGATAGCAATGTTATGGCCGGAAGAATCGGCAAAGCAAACCAACAGGGCCAATACGACAAAATCGTTTACATGCCCTGCACCGCCGAGAATGATTTTGTCCCGACGCTGCCCGACCAACACGTCGATTTGATTTATTTGTGCTTTCCTAACAACCCTACAGGGGCCGTGGCTACGATGGAACAACTCAAAAAATGGGTCGATTACGCGAAAGAAAACAAAGCAATAATCCTCTTCGATGCCGCTTATGAGGCCTTTATTTCTGACCCTGATATTCCCCATTCAATTTACGAGATTGACGGCGCAAAAGACGTAGCAATCGAGTTTCGCAGCTTCTCCAAAACCGCCGGCTTCACTGGCGTCCGATGCGCGTTTACCATTGTACCAAAACAACTGCAGGCCTATACAAAAGACGGCAGGGCGGTCGAAGTCAATCCCCTCTGGAACAGACGCCACAGCACCAAATTTAATGGTGCTTCATATATATCACAGGCCGGTGCTGCCGCCGTCTATACCTCGGAAGGTAAAAAGCAGTGCCGCCGGATTATTGATATTTATATGAGTAACGCTGTGTTAATTCGCAAATCGCTCACCAAGCTCGGCTACGATGTCTACGGCGGCGTAAATGCCCCATATATCTGGATGAAAACCCCGAACGGCCTAAGCTCCTGGGACTTCTTTGACCGCCTGTTGACGAAAGCAAATGTCGTCGGCACACCGGGCGTCGGTTTCGGACCATCCGGAGAGGGCTATTTCCGTCTCACCACCTTTGCAAAACCGCCAGACGTCAAAGAAGCTATGCAGCGATTTGCCGCTGTTTAGTAGTACTTTGTCAAATTTGATTTGAGAATATGTCGAGCATATTCACAAGTTATTTGTCAATTTACTCTCATAGTTTTCACCCAAGTCATTTCTTCGCCGTTAAAACGACATGAGTTTCTTCCGGCAGCCCGTCGCATTCATTCCGCGAGCCCCAAGGGCTCATAACGACTTATCTCCAAAAATTACGCTGAATTTCAAGTCAAATCGGTTCGGATATGCTCCCAAAATTGATTTTACTTTACCTGTTCTATATATTAAATTGCAGAAGGCGAAGTTAACTTAGTGTGGAATTAACCATGGGACTGGTAGAAAAAAATCTGAAGCGGGCGGTACTTTGGGAGCCGGAGGGTGATAAGAAGGTTCGGTGTAAGCTGTGTGACTGGCGGTGCTTGATTGATGAGGGCAAATTGGGCAAATGCTGCGTCCGCAAAAACATAGACGGTGTGCTATATTCGCTGACCTACGATAAGGTTTGCTCGGCTAATCCCGACCCGATTGAGAAAAAGCCCTTGTTTCATTTCCAGCCGGGGACGAGCAGTTTTTCTATAGCTACGATGGGTTGTAATTTTCGATGCGAGTTCTGCCAGAACTGGCAGATAAGCCAGGCAGCAATTGAGGATGGGCGTATCGATGGACAGGCAATATCGCCGGATAAAATAGTTGAGGCGGCTGTTCGCAGCGGCTGCAAGAGTATTGCTTATACCTATACTGAGCCAACTGTTTTTATGGAGCTTTGCAACGATTGCGGTCGTCTGGCGAAAGAGCGTGGCCTCGCAAATGTGTTTGTCAGCAACGGCTACGAGACAGTTGAGGCGATTGATTTTGCCGCGGAATGGCTTGACGGAATAAATGTTGACCTAAAATCCTTCAGTGAAGATTATTACAAGCGGCTGTGCAAGGGGCGACTTCAGCCGGTGCTTGATACGATTAGCTATATTGCAAAGGAAACAAACATTTGGTTGGAGAGCACTACTTTACTTGTCCCGGGCGAAAACGATTCCGACGACGAGTTAAAAAAGCTCACTGATTTTATCGTTAATAATGCCGGTCCTGATGTTCCCTGGCATATCAGCCGGTTTCATCCGCAGTATAAGTATCTGGATTCTGTTCCCACTCCTATCAGCGGTCTTGAGCGTGCAGCGCAAATAGGCAAGGAGGCAGGGCTGCATTATATTTACCTCGGCAATGTGCCTGGAGCGAAATCCGAAAGCACCTTTTGCTATAGCTGCGGTAGATTATTGATTAAGCGAGTGGGGTACAGAATTGTCGCCAATCATATAGAAAACTCCTGTTGTCCTGATTGCGGGACAAAGATTGCAGGATTTGAGCTGTAATATAGTGGCGTATGGTTTTATAGCCAATCGAGGTTATTCTTGCCCTTTAGCAGCATTTTGAAGACGTCCAGGCTCATAGGTAAGTGATAGTCGTATGCGCTTAGGATTCGAGAGTCACTTACATTTACAACCCTTACGGTAAGATAGACTCTATCCCGTGCGGCGGCATAGCTGCCAACCACGACGGCCTGCGCACGATGCTTAATACCAATGTCTGATAGTTCACGGGAAAGTAGAAATTCCCCTGAACCCTTCTTTATGAAAACGGTTGTTCGTAATTTCAACTCTATGGCGGTGTAGCCCCTTTGCTTAAATCGTGATGCAATTTGTTCTGAGACCACTCTTCCAAATGTGGAGGACTCACTCAAGTCATCGAGATTAACAAAGCTCGCCACGAGAATGGGACTGTCTTTGGGTAGCTCCACAGGTAGTTTCCTTAGCAGGGAATCTACGGCGTTGTAATTAGCTCCCATAATATCATAATCGCTACTCGTGAGAAGTATGTTCTTCTCAGCAGCCTGCAAATAGACTTCTGACTGGGCCATATCGATTTCCGACAGTTTGTTGATAGCCTTGATCTTGGCTTCGTCTCTGGCCTTACGTACTTCGGCACTATCAAATGGATCTTCTTCACCGTACCGGTATTCAATACCATATCGGGATACCTGTTTTTCGCCGCAGCCGATAAGCATAACACAAGTCAAAACCATCAATGTCAACTTGAAGGACTTAATCATTTATCAACAACCTCCATAACCTTCCCCTGCATTGCGTAGTTGCTATCCCATGGTGGGGTATTAATATAGTAAGTACCCGTATGACACATTATATAGGTGTGGCCACTTTTGAGAGACGTCGTGATTATAACTTCATAATTGCCGGCTTTAACGCCATCATACGCTCCATCAGCGGCCCCGGCAAGAATTCTGCTCAACTGGCCGATAATGTGGGGACTGCGGACCCGGCGGTCATTGTGTTTTACTAACTGGATGTCAAAAACTATCAGGAGTTTAGCGGCTGCGGGGTCGTCAACCACATTGTAGCCGGCATCGACCAGTTCCGAGATTAGATAGTTTTGATAGGCCCTTTTAAATGGTATGGTTGCAAGTCGGTCTGATTCATCAGCTACGGTCAGAGGCCTTCTTGTCGTCCAGAAGATGGGGTTTTCCTTATCTCGAAAATAAAACTTGGGGTATACGACCAGCGGTATATCTTTTGAAATTTTATGACTTTGTTCCAATTGATTGATAACATCAGCGGCTAATACATTCCAGTGAAATGCGGCCTGCATTTTTTGCTGCTCAGTATATGAATAATTCGTAGCAACAGGTCTTTGCGATGTACAGGAGCTCAAGTATATTGAAGCAAGTAACAGTATAATGATTAGTGTGTATTTGGCAAACATATCACCGTCTCTCCGTTTTAGAATTTTGCTTATTTAAGCGCCCTTCTCCTTTACGACATAGTTACAAGCGGGGGCAGTTAGATTGTTATAAATGTACAGAAAAAGGTTTAGGTTGTCAAGCTTTTTCTTATAAAGCCGGTACGATGGATGCACATTCGGGCAGTCGGACTTGGCTTAACTGAAAAATTCAGAGAGATTGCTGAAAAAGGGAAAAGTGCGTGCAATTAGCGAAAATTTGGATGAAATAGACAAGATTTGCCAAGTCCGGGTTCAAACCGGGCTCACAGAATTGATTGTTGCTGTCCTAATTATGGCAGAGAAATAGCAGGATTTGGGTTGTAATAGAGTTTATCTACCGGGGCCTCGGCCTCGGTGTCGTCGGCCGCGGCCGCCGAGACCTCGGCGAAAGCGGTGGGGGGGCTCGTGGACTTCGGCGGCAGCGGCATCCAGCTCAAAAAAGCCGCCTTCAATTGAGAGTGCTTTTGCATTCACCAAAGCATCAGCTATCTTTTTGTGAGCGGATTCGAGAATTCTGCCGAACGTCTGCCGGGAAATGTTCATCTTCTTAGCAGCCTGCTCGTGATAAAACCCCTGAAGGTTGGCCAGCCGAATTGCTTCAAGCTCATCGATGGTTAACGTGACGTGCTGCAAGATGGACAGGGGAATACCAGCCGGTTTATAATAGCTGCTCCGCGGCAGGTGCGCTACCCGTCTGTATTGTCTTGGTCTCGGCATATTGCAAGTCCGATTCTTTTTCTCTTGTCGTTTCGTTAATGGTCGCAGATATTTGGTCCGCTTTGCAACTGGCCGGTTAAGTATTGCTGAGCCAATTCCTGCGGAGCATTATCTGTCGCACCAACGACGACGTTAATATTGTACTGTGCAAATAATTGCTGAGCCCTTCGGCCCATTCCGCCTGCGATTATCAACTCGACCTGCAGTCCTGCAAGCCATTTGGGTAAAGCACCCGGCTCGTGGGAGGGTGCATCTACCAACTCCTGGCCCTTGATAGTCTTGCTGTTACTGTCAACATCAATAATGGCAAACTGCCGGCAATGGCCAAAGTGTGCCGAAAGTTTGGCGTCTGTTACTGGAATTGCTATTCTCATATTATTCTAATCCTTAATTTGTAATGAGCCAAATGCACTGACTATTTCCTAACTGTTATTATCAAGTTCAATTATTAGGTTTGATACTCGCTCGAAGGCCTTTGCTGTTTGGCTTTTGCTGCAATGATATACGTACGGCTGTCCGGCATCACAGGATTGTACGATTTGTGGGTCTATTGGAATCTGGCCGAGAAAAGGCACACCCATTTGCTTGGCCATATATTCGCCGCCGGAAAAATCAGCGGTGTATTTCACTCTTGGCTCCAGTATCAAATGCAAATCCGCTGCATCGACATCACAATCAGCGAAGACAGCGTTTTTTGCAAGGCCTGCAAATGCTGCCACAATACTCGCTTTACCCGTTCTACCCTTACCGCTTATTACTACCAATTCCTTCATAAATTTACCTT
>CAZQYB010000110.1:0-8665 GCA_964597535.1 uncultured Pirellulales bacterium
GGCAGATGCCGCATAAAATCGAATATGCCCGTATCTTTCCATTGGTGTTCGCCGAATGTTTCGTAGTCCATAAACAGATTGACCACATAGCCGTTGCCGTTAACATTGCTTACCCATCGGGCAAATTTATCTGCTGTCAAAGGCCATTCTGACCAGCCGCGGTTGGAAAACCTAAAGGCAATGTCGTCACTGAGCGAATAGTTTTTCAGAAGCAGCTTTAGTTTGCTGCAGCCTTTGGGTCGGTAAATAAAATTAGGGCTTCTAAAGCCCAGGATGTGGTCTGCTCCCTCGGCCATTATTGCGTCGAACTCGCCCATTGACTCGATAAGACGGGCCAAATCATTATTGTATATCAGTTCTGTGTTTCTAAATATCCGCGGCTTTTGACCAAAAAGAGACCAAATAGTTTCCCTGTGTTTGTTCACCTGCTCTATGAATTCATCACGGGAGTACAAAAAACTCAAGCTGTGATAATATGTCTCAGCCAAAAACTCCACGCACCCTGTTTCCGCCAGAGCGTCAAAAGTGCTCATTACCTCCGGCGAATATTTTTGGAGCTGCTCAAGCAATACCCCCGTTATGCTGTACGCTATCCTGAATCTGCCCTCGAATCTGCGTATTATCTCCAGAAGCAATCGATTGGCCGGCAGATAACATTTGTTTGCCACTTTCCTGCAAATGGAAGCATTTGTGTAATCGTCAAAATACCGGTCACTTTTGTCAAAGACCGTATAATGTCTCAATCGTAATGGCTGATGCACTTGCAAATAGAAACATACCGAAGCCATATCTCTTATCTTGAACTCCTACTTTGTGTAGCGCCTCATCTGATATGCTTTTTTAAACCGCAACCAGTACTTCCTCATAAATTCTCCTGCACTTTTGCGCGCTGTCTCTCCAGCGCAGCTTTCTTATCTCAAAATTACCGTGATTCCTTAGTGTGACCTGCAATGGTGGATATTTCAGAACGGCGATAATCTTGTTGGCAATTTCGTCAACATCCCAGAAGTCAACTTTCAGAGCGTGCATCAAAACTTCTGATACTCCGCTTTGCTTGCTTATTATGACAGGCACGTCGTTGTCCAGTGCCTCCAGAGGTGCAATCCCAAACGGCTCCGATACTGAAGGCATTACGTATAAGTCAGCCATTTTGTATATCTTTTGGACGTCTTCGCCTCGCAAAAAGCCCGTAAATAGAACCTTGTGGCCAATGCCGAGTCCCGCTGCCATCTCAATTGCCCTGTGCATCATATCGCCGGAGCCGGCCATAACAAACTTGACATTATCCATCACCTCGAGGACCTTTTTGGCGGCTGCGAGGAAATACTCCGGGCCTTTTTGCATTGTAATTCGGCCTAAAAATAAGACGATTTTCTCGTCTTTGCTGATACCGGTCTTGTCCAGGGGCCAGCCGCCGTTGCGCTCTACGCCGTTATAGACAACTTCAACTTTTTCGCCGCTGACGCCGTATCGGCTGATTATAATATTGCGGGTAAAATAGCTGACGGCGATTACTTTATCTGCTGTATGCATGCCTTTTCGCTCAATGTCATAAATCATCTGGTTGACGTGCTCGCCGCTCCGGTCGAATTCCGTCGAATGCACGTGCACAATCAGCGGCTTTCCGCTCATTGCCGCCACCGCAATTCCCGCAGGATAAGTCATCCAGTCATGGGCGTGAATAACGTCAAATTGCTCTGTTGCAGCTAATTCAGTAACTACCGCTGCGTAGCGGTGAACCTCACCATACATATCGCCGTGGTAATCTATTCCACCGATAAACTTGCTGGTGGCGTTAACATTACCGTCGTGCATTTTTTGCCTTTGTCTTAGACTTTCTTCGATTCGTTGCTGATAAACGTCGGGGCTTGAATACGGCTGCAGCGGTGAGTGAATCGTGCGAAATGTTATATTTTTTAAAGGGTTAAATTCAAACGATGTTACGGAGCCCTGGTGGGAACTGGGACTTACCAGCTTCACGTGGGTAGTATATTTACTTTCGACCATTGTTGGGAGCACGAAGGTTACTTTTATGCCAAGCTGGTCCATTCCCTTGGTAAGTCCGTAGCAAGCAGTACCCAATCCACCACTGATAAAGGGGGGAAACTCCCAGCCTAACATTAAAACCCTCATACTACTCCCTTTGTGCGAGTTGCATAACTATTTGTTAAATAGTAAGTTATAATTAATTCTTCAAAATCCGACACGGCGAAAGACTTGCTTTTCAAAACTGGTCGGTTACGCAGTCGAGTTCCAATTTACCTTTAAATACCTTATCGGCAAGAAATTACACAATCTTGACTGATAGCGTGCAAAAAATGCTCCAGTTGCTTTAGTATCTGTTATATAAATCGGGATTTTCGCTGGGATAAGTTTAACAAATTTTGTAAAAAATGGGAGTTTTGATACTAATAAGCTGGATTTTATAGGCCCATAGCCAAAATTTAAAAATACCGTAAATTACAAATAACCATCTGATGGTTAGTCCGGTAATGTTGGCCTATCTCCTCCGCAAGACGGCCCAAAACGGATAGCTGCCAATAGTGATTGGAATGCGTAGATAATCCCCGGGTAAAAAGCCGCCCCTCTCTAACAAGGAGTGAGACGGCTTGAGTTAAATGACGTCGCTGTGAACGTAAGTTGCGTAACCAGAAGACATTAGCACACAGATTGTTCCCGTTTGCACAGAAATGGCGATTTTACAGGTCCTGCGCCTTGACCGTGCTGCGGCGGTTGGCCTTGGTCCGAATAATGGCGGCGTCAAGCATACAGTAAACGCGTTCGCTGATTGCTCCGAGTGCTTCGGATGAGGTCATCATCTTCTTGCTCTTGATGTAGGCCTTAATTTTGCTGGCCACTATCAGGGAATCTCTTTTCTTTGCCATTCTTGTAATCCTCCATGTTAAAAAGTTAAATTCTAATAGTCCGGCCCCAAATCCTTGAAGTCGGTACACTCTCAATGTGCCCTTATTACATACAACCAACAGGATTGGCAATAAAAAAATATGCTCAAATGCTAAATTTCTGCAATTATACTGCCGATAGACGAAAAAGTACCTGCAAAGACCCTGCAGGCAAATGACATTTTTTTCTTACGACCTTCCTAATTTTTAATAATTTAAATAATTTAGGCGGTTCATTTTGACGAAAGTATGTAAATAGATGTTGTTTGAGGCCGGGCCTACTCCGCCGAAGCGGCTGCGAAGGCGGGATTAGAAGAAAGGACGGATTTGTTCTGGAGAGAAAAGAATGGCAAAGCGTCCCAAAAAAACTGAAAAATCACAGGCTAAACTGCAAGACTTTGTCATTGTTGCTTTTGTTGACGATATGGAACAGGCCGAAGACCACAAAGCTCTGCTGAGAAACAATGATATTCCTGTTGTCATTAAGCAGCAAGAAGAAGAGTCAACAAATACCGGGGGCATTGCTGTAATGGTTCCCGAAGAGTTCCTTGATGAAGCACATGTAGTAATCGAGTCGCAAGACGCCTATGATGATTTTTATGATTTCGCACTGGAAGACGAAGAAGAGACTGATTTCGGCAGCGACCTTTTCGAGGATGACTTTTAGCGGATTCGCGTTTTGCGACTTATTGCAGGGATTCGCTCGTATGAACATTTAGCAGCTGGGACAATTGTGCAGGGTCGTTTATTAACTATGGCAGCTATTCAAAAGCCGACAGACTAAAAATGGGGGTTAGGTATAATAAATGGACAAGCAAAATTTTACAGAGCGTCGGAACGACAGAGACCGCAGACGGAGTGTTGTTGACAGACGCTTGGGACTTGACCGCCGGCGAGGCCCCGGCAGACGCAGAAGCGACGACCGAAAAGCTGCGGAAGAAGGCCAAATGTCGGACGAGCAATTTGAATTTCTTTTGGCTATCGATGAGTATAAGAGAAAAAACACAAGGCCATTTCCGACCTGGACAGAGGTCCTTGAGGTGATAAAGGCGTTGGGCTACCGCAAAGTAGCCGAGCCACAATCACTTGGGCAGTCCAGGAAGGACTCCAAACGCGATAAAGAGCGGTTGAAAATCCCAAAGGAACAAAAGCAGCACCAACCAGCGGAATAACCTCTCCTTGATGATTATCTCAAACTGGCCGTTTTTGGCCCCGTGCCGGTTGGGTTTGGAGAACGCAAAACAAAAGCGGTCTATCCTGGCAGCAAGACTTATGATTGCAAATATTCACCAGAGTAAGATTGTATAATTATCATCGGTAACATTCCTAAAAAGCTCTAATACCGCACCTATTTTAAAAGTGCGCTTACCCTGCACCAGAGCGGTACAGGGCTTATGTAAAAAGATAATCCTTTTGCTCTTATGGAGTTATATAATGTGGCGGGCGTTAAAATTAAATAGGTGCGGTATAAAGTCTTTCCAGTTGAACCGTCAGCATTTTGTGGCAAGAACTTCACAACACTCTTACCGAATGGGAACGGCAGCCGGAAGAAAGAAAAAAGTTGGTGGAAATGCTGTTGGTATTTTCCCGAGATTAAGTTATCATAGCATCGAATTATGATGTACAGAGTTTGGAGATAGTTATTTACGGTAATTCCGGTTTATTATGAGGAGCAGTGTCAAAATCAATCCCAGTTGAAAAGGAGAGAACCTATGAACGACGATAAACTTTCGCGAAGGGCTTTCATCCGCAATACTTCTCTGATGGCCACAGGGGCAGTTGCCGGTGCATTGGCTGGAAAGGGTTGTACTTCCGGCGGAGTTACCAGGCCGGCTGATACATCGAAGATAGTCAATTACAATCCGAAGATGGGCTACCGCAGGCTGGGTAAGACGAATCTGATAATTTCAGAAGTAAGTCTGGGTGGCCACTGGAAGAATCGCAATGCCGGCCGATACTGGAACGAGTTCGCAAACGAGGAAGTGCCTGATGATGTTGCTGAGAACCGCACCAACGTTGTCAGCTTCGCCATCGACGCCGGTATCAACTACCTGGACATCACCACGTCGGCTGAGTGTCTGTGCTACGGGGTCGCCCTTAAGGGACGGCGGGACAAGATGTACGTGGGGGCTGATATTCACACCCTTGGGCCACGGAATCCTGACTTCTGCAACGTAAAGTCCCAGACCCGCAACGTCGAAGAATGTCTGCGACTGCTCCAGACGGATTACCTTGACATCTGGCGCCCTCAAGCCAAGACGGACGGAACCAACACGGATGCCGAAGTGGAAGCCTTGATTGAGACTTTCCAAAAGCTGCACAAGGACGGGAAGGTGCGGCATCTCGGCATGTCCTCTCATTGCCGGCCCTGGTTCGAGCATATCATCGAGACCTTCCCGGAGTTCGAGATGTTGATATTTCCCTGCAGCGCGGTGACCAAGCAGAAGGGCAAGCCGCCGACGAGGGACAATGTCGAGGAGGTCAATCCGGGCCACGGCTCCGACCAGACGCAAAGCATCTTCGAGACGGTCAAAAATCGCGATATCGGCGTCGTGACAATCAAGCCATATTTCGGCGGAAACCTTTTCGAGAGCTGCGGCAAAGACAAGTTCCCGGTAATGGGTTCGGGCAGCAAGACAGAGAACGACCTGGCCCGGCTGACGCTTCAATGCATCCTCGCGAACGAGGCGATTACTGCTGTAGTGCCGGGGCTGTCAACCATCTACGAGGTCGATAACGCCGCCAGGGCTTCTTACACACGTTCGCTTGGGCAGACGGCCGCGGATAAGGATTGGCTTATGCGCATTACGGACGAGCGCTGGGCTGCGCTGCCGCAGGAGTACGCCTGGCTTCGCGACTGGGAATTCGTTTAGCAACTTGACTATCGACCAACATCGCACGAGGGACTTGCCGCGTAATACAAGGTTTACACTGGCAGGGAGTGCTGCTGTGCGCTTGTCACTTAATTTGGTTCAGCGAAAGGAGAAAAGCAGTGCGCTCAAATACGCGAATTAATCTGTATCTTGGGGGGTGGACACTTATCTGTGTGACCTTTGTCTGTGTCCTCGCTGTATCTTTCGCAGGCGAATCCCAGACCGGAAAACCTGCTGACGAAAAACCAAACGAGAATACCAGGTGTTATGTCTGCCACCCTGACCTGAAGATGGAAGAGATTTCGACAGTCCACCTGGACGCGGATATTACCTGCGACGAATGTCACGGCCCATCGGTTGAGCATCTGGAGGACGAGATGTTGATGACCAAGCCCGACTTTCTCTTTGGCCGGTCAGAGGTGGATAAGATGTGTTCGAATCCGACGTGTCATAAGCCGGGCGGAGACCGCTATATTTATGCTTTCCAGGACCACATAGATACCACAGCGGTTAAGGACTTTTACAACAAATGGCTGGGCCGCATCCGCCCAAACGGACGGGTCATCACCGCAAAATCGGTCTGCACGGACTGTCACGGCACACATAACATCGTTACGCAGATAACAACTCCGTCTCAGAAGCAGACCGCCGAGTGGATTGCCGCCTTCAATGGGCGTGACCTTGCCGGCTGGCGGCCTTCGGGCGCCGCTTCCTGGACCGTCAATAAACGCGGCCAAATCATTGCAACCCTTGGGCCGAACGGCGAAGGTGGCGACCTCTGGACCGAGGCGTTGTACGGAGACTACCTGCTGTCAGTAACATTCCGCGCTGCCTGGCCCGTCCACACCGGAGTCTGGCTCCGTGCCGCAGACCCTGACCGCGGCCCAAGAATCGAGATATTCGACAGGCATAAGCCACCGGCCTTTGCAGGGAGCGTCTGGGTTCCTGGCAAAGGCCTGGTCCTGGCAAACCTGCGCGAGGACCTCGTGGACCGACAGGGCTGGAATACCATCTCGGTCGAGGTTCGGGGTGACCGGTTTGGGGTCTGGCTCAATGGAGAAGAAATTGGCGCATTTCGTTCCGGTGAACCTACACCGGGGCAAATCGGGCTTCATATCGAAAGCCACCCGGAGCACAAAGAGGCCGCGCTCACCATTAGTGAAGTGCTCGTACAGCGACTCGATGAACCGGCTGAAGCCGCTGTCGCCGCCTCACCTAAAGGCGGACCAGGTTTCGTTCCTATTTTCAACAACAGGGACCTGACCGGCTGGAAAGCCACCGGAGGTGCCAAATGGACCGCCAAAGACGGAACCATCATCGGAACCCAGGGTGACAACAACGCCCACGGCGACCTGTTAACGGAACTGACGTACAAGGATTTTTTGTTGACCGTTACCTACCGAGTCCAATGGCCTTGTAACAGCGGTATCTGGTTCCGCTACCAGTCAGCCGCGAAGGCGTACCAGGCCGACATTCTTGAGTACAAAAAGCCCGAGTGCTATTCGGGTACGCTCTACTGCACCGGTAAGATGTTCCTCAGTATGAATACGGACAAGACGCTCGTGGACCGCGAGGGCTGGAACACGATGTCGGTTCGTGCCGAGGGGGACCACATTCAGATATGGCTTAACGGCCGCCAGGTCGCCGACGTACGCGATAACACCAGTGACTCGGGCCGCATTGGGTTTCAGATTCACGCGGGCAAACAGTTGGCCCCAATGAAGATAATCGTCCGCGATGTGTTGCTCAAACCGCTATGAAACAGAAACAGGAACAATAACCACCCCCGGCCAGTCGAAGTGTATGGAAGGGTCCCTGCAGTAAGTCGTGAAGTGGGAACCCGGAAAAGTCTTGATATGCTCTCAATTCTTGGTAAACTTGCGGCGGAAATTCGAAAACGTAAATACAAGTAAAGCGGCACATAGAAAAAACAAATACTAATAAAAACTGTTAGAAGGGTTTATCGAGAATGACTGATTATTCAATAAGTCCGGGGGGTGAAAAATTTCCTATCCCCAAAGAAGACCTGTACGCTGCAGAATACAAACGTATTGAGTCGCTGGTAGAAGCCGCGCGGGGCGAAGGCAGGGAAATCGTCGTAGTAATGGGTGTTGGTTTTGTCGGTGTGGTTATGGCCGCAATTATTGCTGACACCGTCGATAAGAAAACCGGTAAGCCCGCCAAGTTCGTCATCGGCTGTCAACGGCCAAGTACTCGAAGCTATTGGAAGATTCCGCTGCTCAATCGCGGTGAATCGCCGGTTAAGGCAGAAGACCCTGAGGTTGAGCCGATGGTCGCCCGCTGTGTGCTCGAGAAAAAAAATCTTGTCGCAACCTACAACAACGATTGCCTTAAACTGGCTGACTGTGTGGTTGTGGATGTCCAGTGCGATTATACAAAGAAGGACCTCGGCAATATGCGGACCGGTAAAGTTGAAATGAGCGCACTGGAAGTGACGATAAAAATAATCGGCGAAAAAGTGCCGCCAAAATGCCTTACACTTATTGAGACGACAGTCGCACCCGGAACAACGGAATTCGTCGCCTGGCCCATTATGAAGAAGGCCTTCACAGCACGCGGTATTGACACTGAGCCTCTGCTCGCGCACAGTTTCGAGCGGGTTATGCCCGGCAGGAACTATGTCTCATCAATACGTGACTTCTGGAGGGTCTGCTCCGGCTGTAACGCCGAAGCGAGAGACCGGGTCGAGAAATTCCTGCATGAAGTGCTCAACACCGGGGAGTTTCCGCTCACCGTTATGGACCGCCCGATTGAATCAGAGACTACTAAAATCGTGGAGAATTCATTCCGCGCTACCATACTGGCGTTCCTTGACGAGTGGAGTTTGTTCGCAGAGCGCAACGGTGTGGACCTGATTAAGGTCATCAA
>CAZQYB010000111.1:0-8654 GCA_964597535.1 uncultured Pirellulales bacterium
GGGGATAATAACAATGAAAATCGTTGAAAAAGATTTTCGCGTAAGCACCAAAAGCCGTAACCAGATGATTGACGTTACAAGTCAGGTCAGCTCGATTGCCAGCCGGTCCGGTATTACCGCCGGCGACGTAATAGTCTATTGTCCTCATACAACAGCGGCGATTACCATAAACGAAAACGCCGACCCGTCCGTGCCACACGACATACTTCTGACCCTGGAGGAATTGATACCTCAGCATCGACAGGGCTATCAGCATTACGAAGGCAATTCCGATGCGCACTGCAAAAGCGCGGTTATGGGTTGCAGCAGACAAATCCTGCTAAAAGACAAATCACTGGTCCTCGGCACCTGGCAGGGGATTTTTTTCTGTGAATTTGACGGCCCCCGCAGCAGAAGAGTAATCGTTCAAATCCGCGGAGAATGAAAAAGCCAGGCGGCACTCCCGGGAGGCCCCATTTGCCGACAGGGAAACAAGCTGAGAGTATGCGCATAAAAAAGGCGAGGTGGTGGATCCGGCTGGGGGGGAAACCGGTATGCCACGCTGCCTCGCCGAGGTTCATAAGCTGCTTACAGCAGCCTTGTTTCATTAATTCAAAAGATAACCCAGAAAAATAACGCCTTTAAAAGGTTCTGTCAAGCAAAAAGCGGAAAAACAAAAATCTTTTAATGGGCCTAATTTCCCCAATCTGATAGACTTAACTATACTAATATACAGGTTATCGCCAAAAAATGCAAGCCAAAAATTGCTTTTTTTTCGATTTTTTTATGCCTGTTACATTACCTGAGCAGAGACCATAAACGCCACCGAGGTCTCTGTGACATCTTCAGACTAATCACTTAAAAATCCTATAAGACTCAAAAATCAGGCATTACTCTGCAATAACCTCAACCACATCAACATAGGCATCTTCGTTGGAACGAGACATCTTTCCTCTGAATCGAATTCTGAGACTATTTATACCGCTCAAGCCAATACTAACGTTGTGCCAGGTGTTTTCTGCATCAACATTTCCGCTTAAACGCGCCTTTTCGACCCAATTAGCTCCACCGTCAACAGAGACGTCAAAGGCAAGATATTCTCCTGTATCAAGGCCCCTTTCGATATACCACCAGAAGGTTATGGTAGCATCTGTTTTACCCTGCAAATTGATGGGAATGGAGATTAATTGTGCGTCATTAGCCCTGCCATCAACTTCAGCGGCATAACTGCCTTCTTTCTTTCGCGCAGTTCTTCGACGCCAATCATTCTGAGTGTCCTGACTCCAATTCGCAGTCCAGTCACTTGACGACTCAAAGCTATCAAAAAATACTGTAATCACTGACGGTGTTTCTTCCACAGTCACAGTTGCAGTTCCGACAACTTCCCCACTGGTTGCACTAACGGTTGCGGTTCCTGCGACTACAGCTGTGAACAGACCGCCTGAATCGATGGTTCCAACTGCTCCATCATTGATTCCCCAGGTTATGGTGCCGGTACTAATCGGATTTCCATACTGGTCTTTACCGGCTGCAGTGAACTGCTGAGTTTCGCCTTCATTCAGGGTCTTACTACTCGGCGAGACTACAATGGTGGTAAGTACCGGCACTTCTTCCACAGTCACAGTTGCAGTTCCGACAACTTCCCCACTGGTTGCACTAACGGTTGCGGTTCCTGCGACTACGGCTGTGAACAGACCGCCTGAATCGATGGTTCCAACCGCCTCATCATTGCTGTCCCAAATTATGGGGCCGGTACCGATTGGGTCTCCGAACTGGTCTTTACCGGCTGCAGAGAATAGCTGTGTTTCGCCTTCATTCAAGGTCTTACTACTCGGCGAGACTACAATGGTAGTAAGTACCGGCACTTCTTCCACAGTCACAGTTGCAGTTCCGACAACAACTCCGCTGGTTGCGCTAACGGTTGTGGTTCCTGCAGCTAAAGCTGTGAACAGACCGCCTGAATCGATGGTTCCAACTGCTCCATCATTGATTCCCCAGGTTATGGTGCCGGTACTAATCGGATTTCCATACTGGTCTTTACCGGCTGCAGTGAACTGCTGAGTTTCGCCTTCATTCAGGGTCTTACTACTCGGCGAGACTACAATGGTGGTAAGTACCGGCACTTCTGGTTCGGCTGACCACTGAAGAGCCGCACAGGCATCGATTAATCCCCAGCCGTAGATGTCATCCCTGCCGGGATCGCCCAAATCTTCAGCAGTTTCCCGGAGAGCAGAGCGAATTTCATCAGGGCCGATTACGTTTCCATTAGCGATTAACAGAGCTGCAACTGCTGAAACGTGAGGGGCAGCCATAGAAGTCCCGGACATAAAGTAATAGTTCCAGGATATTGTTCTCCAGCCCACCTTTTCATAGCTCTGCTGCAAAACCCCGTCCCCAAAACCATCGCCATTTTGGTCAACATAGAGGTCTCCGCCGGGAGCCACTAAATCCAAAGAAGAACCGTAGCTTGAATAATACGCCAGCGTCTCATCGTATCTGGTAGCACCAACTGCAATAACATAATCGTCATAAGCTGCGGGGTAATCGATAGCTCCTCCACTTTCACCGTTATTGCCTGCAGCAGCTATCACTGTTACCCCAACCTCATAGGCATACTTCACTGCGTCCCTTAAAGTATCAGAAGGGCTGCCGCCGCCCAGACTCAAGTTGATGATATCCGCGGGGATTTCAGCAACAGGGGCGTCAGGGTCGGTCGGATTGCAACCGGCAGCAAAATAAATACCATCCGCCACATCGGCATAGGTTCCGCTTCCGCCGCTGTCCAGTACTTTCACCGGCATCAAACAGGCATTAAAGGCGATTCCCGATGCCCCAATGCTGTTATCAGTGCTTTGAGCAACCGTGCCGGCTACATGAGTTCCATGACCGGGGCTTGAATCGTCATTAGCGTGCGTATCATTATTTACGAAATCATAGCCAGCCACGAAGCAGGTCTCAGCTAAATCCGAGGCCTGCTCATATTTTTTCCGCCGGCTTTCTTGATAATCCTCATAAGCGATACCGGTATCAACAATTGCGACAATGACATCTTCACCGGGCGTGCCCGGTGCCCCTAAAGATTGCCAGGCCTCCTCCATCCTAATCCCACCATATTCGGGATTATCCAGGTGCCATTGGTAAGAATAAAACTCATCATTCGGAGACCACAAAGCATAAGCAATATAGTTTGCCTCAGCATACTCAACGCTGGGGTCTTTATTATAAGCTTCCACCATTTCAGCGACCGTTTTGCCGCCTGGAATCCTCAGTCTCTTAAAGCCGGCAAATCGGCTGGTATAGAATACAGAAGTTCCGTGCCTTGAATTTGAGGTGGCTATCTCATTTTCCCTGACCCCTCGTTTAAACTTGACAATAATCTCGCCCGGAACATACTTGTGGCCAACTCTAAATTTTCTTTCCAGGATTTGACCCCTGGCTAACGCTTTTGGACTGAAGACTAAAGTAAATAACAGTGCAATTCCTATACTCAAACATACCTTTTTCATAATTTACTCCCTCTAAAAAACTATTTCTCGCAGAAATTTTTGTGTGAATATTATCCCAACCTCAAATCTGAAAGCAGTAACAGCATAACGGCATACATCTATAAAGATGAATTTCGTCAAATTTACCCAATTTACTTGAAAATTTGCGTGGTGACCAGCATCTGCTGCGGAGACTAAAAACCGATAATATCTCCCCTGTGAAAGCATGCCTCCAGAGCGAAAAAGCTGGATTCCCGCCCCCCATGGCTGCGCAGGGGCAAGCTTTCGCGGGAACGACAAACGCTGTTTCCACAACAGGAACTAACTAATAATAGTATCAGTTCCGGCTCCTGTCAAGAGCAAATATCTCAGGACGACCAATTTTGAAGTTAAGGCCGTGAAAAAACCCCTTATAATTGTGAATTATGTGTATTCTTTGGCAACGAAGGGCGACATAACCTGAAATGGCTTGAATGTTAACGCTTATTAGCGTAAATTACGGCTGATAAGCGTAAAAGTTGTCATTTTTTGGAGCTCTCTGATGTCGAAGCCAAAAACCCTCCCGGTAACGAAAAAAATAACGGAAACGGCTAAAGATATACATACAAAGATTTTGAAGAGCAAAAGCCCTACAATGGTTACGCCTGTTCGCTCGCTAAGCAATGTCAAATATCAGGCCAGAACCGGCTATTTCGAGATGCTCGGCAAGAACAAGCATCGCACGCTGACCGTAAGCACGGTAAAGACCTTCGCACAAACCCTAAAAATGATGTCCCTTTCCAAGGAGCTCATCGATACAAAGGATATGGCCACAAAACGAGAGGCCTACTATATCTCCAAGAACTGGGGCAAGGCCGGCTTCTCCGAGCAAACTGAGTCGGACACTATTATGGACGACGTTGAGGCAATGTTCGGTGTAAACCGCGAACAATTGAGATTTACACCCGAAGAAAAAGGTGGTGATGTGGCGGGCAGATTAATCGTTGCTGACACCGACGCCAAAGGCAAAAAAATCAAAATCGATTGCACAAAATTCGGTTCCGGTGCCTATTCCATACCGACAGAAGTTGAAGACCTGCAATTTCAAAGCCAGGCAAAGTTCGTTCTTGCAATAGAGACGGCCGGCATGTTCCAAAGACTGGTCAAATACGATTACTGGAAAGAGGCAAAGTGTATTCTTATCAGTATGGGCGGCGTGCCGACACGTGCCTGCCGCAGATTCATAAGACGGTTGACGGACAAGTTGAAAATTCCTGTTTACGCCTTTGTTGACGGCGACCCTTACGGCTATTTCAATATCTACAGAACTCTGAAAGTCGGTTCGGGCAATGCAGCTCATATAAACAGATTTTTCTGTGTTCCTTCGGTGCGTTTTCTCGGCGTAACGCCTCAGGATATTATAACCTATAAGCTGCCGACCCATCCGCTCAAAGAAGTGGACATAAAAAGAGCCAAAGATGCACTGCGAAACGACCCTTTCGTAAAACATCATAAGCCCTGGCAGAAGGCGATCAATCAAATGCTGAAGATGGGCGTTCGTGTTGAGCAACAGGCCTTTGCCAAACACGGCCTGGGTTTTGTGGTCAATAAGTACCTTCCCTTTAAATTAAAAAATCCATCAAAATTTTTACCTTAATACTTTTTATGCTGGCAAAGCCAGTCATAAGCTGTTATTTTAAGTATGTGTTTTAGTCGGGGTGAATTTGTCGATTAAAATTCTTAACCATTTTTCCTATGGCAAAAATTTCTGAAAGAATAGAGCACGTAAAAGAGACCATTAACTCTGCCTGTGCCCGTATCGGCAGAGACCCCAGCAAGGTAAAACTCGTTGTGGTAACCAAATCCGCTACCATCGAAGGTATAAAAGAAGTTATTCGGCTGGGGCTGACCGAACTCGGTGAAAACCGTGTTCAGCAACTAAAGAAAGTTTCCGCCCAGATAGCCGAATTTTTGAAAGAGGGGGATGGTGATTCGACTTTGCCGGAAGAAGTCAACTGGCATATGATTGGTCATCTGCAGCGTAATAAGGTCCGGTATGTCCTGCCCATTGCCTGCCTAATACATTCGGTTGACACACTTCGGCTGGTAGAAGAGATAGACGCTTCAGCAGCAAAACTAAACCTGCGTCCCAAGGTGCTTTTGCAGGTCAACACCTCCAACGAGCCGCAAAAATATGGTGTTCCGGTTGGAGCTGCAACACATCTGGCCGAGCAGATAGAAACTTTGCCGAATTTGAGACTGGTTGGCTTGATGACAATGGCACCATTGACGCACAATAAAGACGTAGTTCGAGCCTGCTTTGGACGGGCAAGAGAGCTATTTGTTGAGATGCGTGGCGAGGAAATAGTCGGCCCACATTTTGCTGAGCTAAGTATGGGTATGAGTTCGGACTACGAAATCGCCATCGAAGAGGGCGCTACCATCCTTCGTATCGGCTCGGCAATTTTCTCCGGCTGATGTCATTTTTTTGGACTTGTTATATTCGGCCCGTTTGACGGATAATGTCAGGCTCTCTCCGGTATAGAGTCAAAGTCCCGGAGTCTTTCCTGGCGAGCTGATAGCCGGCGTTCGCAATTTTCCCTTGAAAGCCTTGCCGGCTTTGACGTAACCTGCCAATTTGAGTCTCTCCGTATTTCGCGAAAGCCCCCCCTGGTCAATCCCAAAGTTGACAGCAGGAAATTGAAGTCCATCCGGCCAACGGCGGAAAGAATCATCGTTGACCGCCATCCTTGAAAAAGGGGAAAAAAGCAAAAAAAACGCAAAGTGCCATCGCTAATAAGCCGAAATTATCTATGCTTGTTTTTACCAGAATGGATATTGATTCAAAGTCCTATAATTTGACTGTGTTTTGATTTTGTGATTTATCGCGTAATAAACCTCTTTAGGATAGGTAAATAAAATGGAAGAAGCGAAACTGATGACTGCTATTGAACTGCCGAAAAGCTTCACAGATGTTTTATACATGACTAATGAGGAATATATACCGCCCGAAATAAAGCGGCTTTTGAAACAAAGGAAGCTTTCTTTCAAAATACTACCAATAGACAAATTTTCTAATGTGCGTAACCGACTCGATCTGATAGGGACCGTAATTATCGATGTGAAGGACTTAGAGAAGTCACAGCAGCAGAAGTTGGCCCAAGTAATCGAATCGCTCGAGCTGGAAAATATCGGCGTGATTTTACTCACCAGCCGACTGGAATTACCGATAAAAAGTTTCTCTTTGGCACCTGCAAAGAGCAGTTTCTCTATGGCCGGCACAATGGAGTCATTCTCCATGGATGAGCTGTGGGTTAGAATCAGCGTCAATCTTGCATATCGTAAAAAAAGTTCCGGACTTGCAGTAAAACCTGCCCTGCCTCCAAAACAGGTACAAGGAATTTACAAGAACAAACTGGCTCAGCAGCTTAGTATAACCGGTGCCCTGGTGGACAACCTCGCAGAGCAGCTTAGACTGGCCGGTCTTGTTCAACAGGATTTTCTTCCCACTCAACTACCCAATACCGACGAGATACGATGGGCTGCAGTCTTTTTGCCGGCCGAGTGGGTATCAGGCGATATTTACAATATCGTGCGCATCGATGAGCAGCACATCGGCTTTTATGTAGCTGATGTGGTTGGTCACGGGATGCCTGCCGCACTTTTAACAATTTTTCTAAAACAGGCGCTGGTTATGCGGGAGACCGTTGAGAACAATTACCGCATATTTTCACCGGCAGAAGTTATGAAAAATCTCAATGTGCGAATGGCTGCCCAGAAGCTCTCCGGCTATCAGTTTGCTACGTGTTGCTATTGTCTGCTAAATGTAAAGACACTACAGCTAACGTATGCCCGTGGAGGACATCCATACCCGATTCTCATCAGGCCCCAGGAACAACCACAACAATTGGAGATACGAGGGTCGCTGCTCGGAATCTTTAAAGAATCTGAATATATTCAGCAGACTGTACAGCTTCGGTCCGGCGATAAACTTCTGTTGTATTCCGACGGAGCCGAGCCGTGTATCGGGAGTTTCGACGAAGCAGCAGGCTTTCGTTTCAGCGACGAATTTTGCGGCATCAAGGATTTGCCCCTTGTCGAGATGTTCGATAAATTCAACACGCTTGCGCAAAATAAGGAAATCGACCCATCAGAAGTTGATGATATTACAGCAGTCGGGCTTGAAATACTTTAGGCCGGGCCAAACGCACAAAAAAGGCCGGGCCAAAACCCGGCCTCATATCAGAATTTTCATCGAGCGGTCATTTGCGGAAAAAGTTCTTTACCCAAACCAGTGTGAACATCAGTGATTAGTGTGATTTTCATCGAAGACTTTGAACACATGATTTTTTCAAGCTCGCAGTATCGCTCAATATCGTCTTTTTGATAAGTTTCAGCCATTTCTTTTTGAAGACTGGGGTACTTGCCCGTCATTTCTTTAAGCTCTTCTTCGCCTTCACCGGCAAAAAAGGACCATTCTTAACTAAAGACGGGTCAGAAATTGCTTGCAAAAACGGCTTTTACAGCTATACTTATTGAACTTAACCATTAGTCTTATCAGGGACTGCTTTTATTGGGAAAGGACGCGGCAATGGCGGAGAAGAAAAATAACGATTTGAAGAAAATAAAAGAGCTTATTGAAATAATGAAAGAAAACGACCTCGTCGAAATCGAAATAAGACACGGCGATGACAAAATCTCGCTGAAGCGTTCGCAGGCCCAGCCAGAAGCTCGTACACCGATGGTGACACCTGGTATCTCAACTGTGCCTTCCGGCCCCGGTGCATCGCAAGCCCCGGCGGCCGAGGCCGGTGCCTCTCAGCCGCAGCCGGTAGAGAATTTGGTAGAAATAAAATCGCCCATTGTCGGGACTTTCTACTCCGCACCGAGTCCCGATTCCGACCCCTATGTCGAACTCGGCTCACAGATTGAACCGCAGACAGTTGTTTGTATGGTCGAAGCAATGAAAGTAATGAACGAAATAAAAGCCGAAACCAGCGGAACCATTGCCGAGATAGTCATAGAGAACGGCCAGGCCGTCGAATACGGCCAGGTGCTTTTCAAAGTCAAGCCGGACTAATAATTGATTATTGATTATTTTCTATTGATTATTGAAAAAAAGCACAAGTAAGAAGTCGGAAAGCAATAGTAAATAGTCAATAGTAAATGGTAGATTGAATATGTTTTCAAGAATCCTGATAGCAAACCGTG
>CAZQYB010000112.1:0-4627 GCA_964597535.1 uncultured Pirellulales bacterium
GTACAAGGCGGGTGGGCCGAGGGGCGGGCTCATACTTATAGGAAAAGATAAAGACCGGCAAATAAATATTGAGGGAAAAGAAGCTGCTCTGTGGGAACTCATCGAAAAAGCAACATTTCCCGGATTGCAGGGTACGCCGTACTTAAACAATATTGCGGCGAAAGCGGTTTTCTTTAAAGAAACACTTTCCGATGAGTACAAGGCCCGGCAATTCAAGATTATAGAGAACGCAAAAAGACTGGCGAAGGATTTGCTGGATTCAGGATATGATGTCTTAGCCGGCGGGACAGACAACCATATGATTCTGGTAAACGTGGCGAATTCCAGAGAAGGATTGACCGGCGAGACAGCACGCCGCTGTCTTGAAGAGTGCGGCCTTGTCGTCGATAGAGTAGAACTGCCCTACGAGAAGCCGGGGACTGCGGCCGGCAACGGTCTGCGGCTCGGCACGCCTATTGTTACAAAAAACGGAATGGGGAGTAAAGAGATAGACACAGTTTCTGAGCTTATAGATACGGTATTGAAAGAGGTAAAAATAGTAAGCGATACCGAATATGAGATAGCCGAATCTTTCAAAGAGCAAATGCGAAATCAGGTCAGAGACCTGTGCCTGAAATTCCCGGTTAGTTAATTGCCGGCCGGACGGGGGTTCCCTGCTCTTGGGGGTTTTGTCGGTGGGCGGAGGCGGAAAACATTTACGTAGCGTCTCCTGTTAGCCCTTAGTTGAGTGATGAACTTATAAGGGCCAATATCGGCAGGTTTTGCCAGTTGGGCAAAGTTGTACATCTTGGCCATTTTGTAGTATCGACTCTTTGGTATCAGCCCTAATCTGGAATCCCAGACCACATAGGTAATGCCCTGTTCATAGCATGCTTTGACAAAATCAGCGGGGTTATCCGCCTCAATATCCTTGGTGGCAACAAAACAGGGTCTAAGCTCAGCGGAAGACATTCTCGAGAGGAAAACGGCAACCGAGAGGGCCAATTTTTCCCCGGGCTTTGCGTTATCATGATACCAGTCGAGCAAATATTTAAATTCGATATCGCGTTGGCCATTGCCCACCGCCCCAGCCAGCGCAAACTGATTAGAAATAATAACCAGCGATAGAACAGCCAATATGCTGAGGTCTCGCCAGGAGTATTTCAATTTATAAACAAACCTCCTGGCCGCAAAGATTACAACAGCTACTGCCATCGCAACATAAGGTATAGAAACAGAGCTCCTGCTTATCGGGGCCAACTTTTCCAGATACGGGAGAAGACGAATCAGCCACACAACCGCCAATATCATAAGGATACCCTGCGACACTATGACGACAAATTGTGGAATTCTTTTGTTTTTGTTAATTAATCCCCAGGCGCTTTTCAGGCCATAAAAAGATATCAAAAGCGGGATCCAAACGACCGGCATCAGGTATCTATAATTTTCAACGCCGTGGATTGCATGAGTAAGAATATAAGGCACAAAAAATATAAGCAGCGCCAGGATATTCCACCGCCGTTTGTATAATCCATAAATAACGGCGAAAATAAAACTGCTGGCGGCCAACACCTTACTAAGGCCGAAAAGCATATCAACAGTATCTTTTGCTGCAGCCGGAGAGGGCATAAATAAAAGATGAGCAGCCGAAGGGGGCATAAATAAAGGACGAAAGGCAGCCTCCCAGAGCAATTTTATATATTCCGGCAGAATAATTTTGCCGCCGCTATAGTCGCCCATTTCTGCAAGATAATGAAAACTACCACCTTCCCAGGAAATATAGGTGCCTAACATCCAGAGCGCTAAAGGAACCGAAGCGATAGCAGAGTAAACAAAAGCCCAAATTCGCTCTCTTGTGGTCTTACGGCATATCATATCCATCACAAATGCCGCAAAGATTAGAGCTGCGCCTTCATAGCGAACCATCGTTGTTATTGAAGCAAGCAAATAGCACCAGTTCGACCGGCGAAACATAAGGTAGAACGTAGCCAGGACGCAGCAAAGAAGCGTTGTCTCAGCAATGGCTTCTGTCAGAAGCTGCAACACCCAGGGGTTGATTACGGCAACAATCGCGAGCCAGGCGGCAGCCCTGCCGACTATTCTGCGTCCGACCAGCCACAATAATACCGCTGTGAGGAGATGAAGCAGCGAATTAAGCAACCACGCACCGGCAAGGTCAGGGTTTCTTCCGCCTGCGATTTTGCCAAGAAGCACTTGTAATATCCCAACAACAGGAGCTCTTTTGAAGCCGGAAGGTATTTCAAGGGCAAGTATCTGGTGCCCCAGGTTCGCAAAACAACTGAAATCAGCATGCGGGACCGGTTGATGAGCCCAATACAGAACAGAGTGATAAATCCCAAAACCCAGAAGTAATAAGATTACAAAAATGTCAAAGTATTTTTCTCTGCTATTCAGCCCACTGTCCAGCTCCGGTATTTTCTTCCGGCTAATACGTGGCGCTACTTTTGATTTTCGTCTGCTATGCTTAGTGCCGCTCATTTATTTTCCTTCCTGCATTCACTGTCGCGCTGCACGTCCCACAAAAACCTTAGGCAGTAGAAAAAACCAGCTAAAGAGAGTCAAGTATAAAACAAAAAAATTCAGCATCATCGTTCTCTGACATGTGAAGGTTTCTCATAACTTTGTATTGATACTCTCTTTGTACCGGACAGTATATCTACAAAAACGATAAAAGCAAGTTCTTATAATTGCTGTTACTGTCCCAATGATTATGAGACTTTTTTCAATATCCAGGTTGTTGTGCTTGTGAGGCACGGTGAACCACAAGCACTTGTGCGCAAAATGCCCGACCACAGAATTCGGGACATTTACTAACTGCTCAATAAGCGTATCCAAAGTTATTTTTGGCTTTTTAAGCCAAACAAGCCGCTTTCAAATCGTACAAAAAATAGCTGGCCTGAAACCGAATTGCC
This sequence comes from uncultured Pirellulales bacterium, assembly GCA_964597535.1. Classification (GTDB taxonomy): domain Bacteria; phylum Planctomycetota; class Phycisphaerae; order Sedimentisphaerales; family Anaerobacaceae; genus CAZQYB01. The sequence continues at coordinate 2,913 of CAZQYB010000112.1, forward strand.
GTTATAATGGGGCGGTGGAATGAATTTTAAGAAGTATTTTTATGTGTGAGCAATGCGGCTGTGGCGATATCGAACCGGCAGCAACAGACGACGACAACACGGTCAGAGTTTGCCCCCGGGGAGCTGCCAGGGCCGCCCCGGCGCCCAGATGACAATGAGGATGGGCGTCGAAAGAATACTCAAGTAAAAAGTACCCGAAGTCAAGGAAGTCATCGCAGTAAACTAAATGATACATTCTGCTTACTTCAGACGCACTTTCAGTATCTTTGGGCAAAATTTTATAACACATATTGATTCCTTGAGATTTGAAGTAAAGGAATTAAACAAATGAAGTTAATTATTCAGATTCCTTGCTATAACGAAGCGGGCTCTCTGCCCGTAACTTTGAAAGAGCTGCCGAGAAAAGTTAATGCTTTTGATACTGTCGAATGGTTGGTTATAAACGATGGCAGCACTGATGATACTGTAGAGGTTGCAAAAGCAAACGGTGTCGACCATATTGTGAGTCTTACAAATAACCAGGGGCTTGCCAAAGCCTTCAAGGTCGGACTTGACACCTGTGTAAAGCTGGGAGCCGACGTTATTGTAAATACCGATGCCGATAATCAATATAATGCTCAAGACATCGAGAAACTTGTTAGTCCAATACTCGATGGAAAAGCGGATTATGTGATAGGGACAAGACCAATCACTCAAATAAAACATTTCTCGCCCGCGAAAAAGTTACTGCAAAGATTCGGCAGTTCGGTAGTCAGGATTGTCAGTAAAACGGACGCTCCTGACGCCCCAAGTGGGTTCAGGGCCATTAGTAAAGAAACTGCTATGAGGCTAAATGTTTTCAGTGAATATACCTATACGTTGGAGACCATTATACAAGCCGGGCAAAAAAATATGGCGTTATGCTTCGTGCCCATCAGAGTTAATAAAGATTTGCGCCCCTCAAAGTTAGTTAAAGGCATAATTTCCTATACAAAAAAATCAATCATCACAATAGTTAGAATATTCGTGGTTTATAAGCCGTTTAGATTTTTTATGACAATAGGATTAACCCTTTTTGGGCTCGGCGTGTTGTTGGGCCTAAGATACCTTTATTATTGCTTTACAGGCAAGGGAGCCGGCCACATCCAGTCCGTTATTTTGTCAGGGGTCTTAATGGCAATGGGTTTTCAGACCGGCCTTATCGCGTTCATAGCCGATTTATTATCAGTCAACAGAAAACTTATAGAAGACCTGCAATATAGAATCAAAAAAATCGAAATAGATGGAGGGGGAAATGGCAGACCAGGATGATGGCTTGTTAGGATGAACCAACTTTTTATATAAGTTAAAAACCAACATATGGCTCAAATTTTAGAGAATGGAATAGAGGCTGGAAACTGGTACGACAAATACAACACGAAAAATCCAATCGCGAGATATCTATTAGAAAAATTTTTGCAATCAGTTAAAGAATTGCTAAGTCCGGCAAAAAACGACATTGCTTCCATTACAGAAGTCGGATGTGGAGAAGGTTATTTAACAAACTATTTGAATTCATTAAATATAACTAAAAACATCCGGGGCTGTGACTTTTCCGCTCAAATTATTGAAATTGCCAACAAGAACACTTCTAACGCATCGATACGGTTTTATACAAAAGATATATATGAAATTGATAAAAAAGAGCAAGCGGATTTGATTGTTTGCTGTGAAGTCCTGGAACATTTGAAAAACCC
>CAZQYB010000112.1:4637-8638 GCA_964597535.1 uncultured Pirellulales bacterium
AAAAGGTGCTTAAAAAGATTAAGCAGGTTACAAACAAATATTGCTTGTTTAGCGTACCAAATGAGCCGATATGGAGAATATTGAATCTATGCCGTGGCAAATATATAAGGAATTTTGGAAATACTCCCGGACACACAAATCACTGGAGTAGCGGCTCATTTCTTAAATTAATATCTAATTATTTTGATATTATAGCTTTAAGGAAACCATTGCCATGGACAATGGTCCTTTGCAAAAAGTAGGTTTAACCTGACCCGGAAAAACACAAGATACTTAGGGCCTATCCGAATAACCCCTGAATTGCCGATATATTCAAAGGCAATAGATGGTATCTTCTTTGTGTTACGGACCGGCTGTCAGTGGAACGCTCTGAATGAGACCGGCATTTGTTCAAGCAGCACGGCCCACTCACGATTTCAGGAATGGACCAAAGCCGGCAAAAAGTGGTAAGGTTACTGTTGTGTTATAACCTAAAAGGGAAAAAATCGTAAGGAACCGAGTAAATGCCGGAAAACAATTTTGTCAAACTGGTTGTTACTATCCCAGCTTTGAACGAAGCAGCTACGATTGCAGAGGTTATCGGTGCCATACCGCGGGACATCACTGGGGTAGATGATATTAATGTCGTCGTGGTTAACGACGGCAGTACGGACGAGACGGCCAAAATAGCGGCTGAGGCGGGCGCAAAGGTTGTAAGCTTCAGTCACAACAGGGGGCTTGGAGCTGCGTTCGGACAGGGACTGCACACGGCCCTTGGTCTTGGAGCCGATGTAATAGTCAACATCGATGCTGACGGTCAGTTCGACCCCAAAGATATACCGAAATTGCTTGCGCCCATCATCGACGGGAAGGCGGAGATGGTTACGGCGAGCCGATTTGCCGACCCTGCTCTGGTTCCCAAGATGCCGTGGATAAAAAAATGGGGCAACAGAAGAGCCGCCAACATTTTGAACAAGCTGACTCAATTGAACCTGAGAGATGTTTCCTGCGGCTTTCGCGCGTACAGTCGTGGCGCTGCACTTCGGGCAACTTTGCTGGGCCGACACACTTACACGCATGAGGTCATACTCGATTTGGCTTTTCGCGGGCTGCGAATTGTTGAGGTGCCGGTTAAAGTCATCGGCGTCCGCAAAGTGGGCAGGAGCAAAGTCGCAGGCAACCTATGGAAATACGGCTGGAACAGTTTGCTGATAATGCTAAGAGCATACAGAGATTACAGGCCTATGCACGTCTTTGGCGGAATAAGTCTTATGTTTTTGGTCCTGGCACTGGGCTGCGGGGGTTTCATTTTGTGGCATTTTCTTAAGACCGGGTCGTTCTCACCGTATATCTTTGTGGCTTTTCTTTCCGGCGGCTTTGGTTTTATCGCTCTTATCTGCTATATAACCGCGCTGCTCGCAGGGATGATAAGCCGGCTGAGGATTTTGCAGGACGAACAGTTATTCTTCCTGCGCAAACAGGAATATAGGTCCGCTCAGGATACCGATGTTGAAAAATGAGTAAGACAGGGTGAAAAAACATAAGCACAAAGTTTCAGGTAAAGGTCCTGCCTCGAAAGCTGTAGATTCCGAGGCCGGGGTTAAGCCGGAATTGGAACAATATCACTCCAGGCTAACCAAGCTCGACTATATTTTAGCCCCGCTGATTGGCCTGATTGCAGCTTTTTGGGCCTTTTCCCTGGTTGGGACGGCTATCAACTGGGATGACCTGATGTATATGGATATATCGATGCGTATGACGGGCTACACCTGGCTGCTGAATCGCTACGGACATATATATCTGCTGAGGTTTTTCTTCTTTTTTACCCGTGACTGCATAACCGCCGGCAGGGTGTACTGGTGTTTTATGTTTTTCGGCACGGGCCTTTTGGTGTACTGGTGCGCGAAGATACTCGCGGGCAAAAGGGGCTATGTGGTAGGCATAATAGCGGCGGTACTGTTTTTGATTCAGCCGCTTATTGTTGTCCGTGAGTGGGGCTGCCCACTGGCAGACTTTACCGCAATGCTGTTTGTTTCGTTAGGGGCTTTCGTGTACCTGGCATTTCTCGATGGACGGCACAAGCACCGGCATTGGGTCATTATGGCGCTGGGCCTGATATTTTTCTGGGCGATGAAATCAAAAGAAACAAGCATCTGTATGATTGTTCTGTTTCTTGGATTGGGCAGGGAAGAATCCGGCGTTTTCAGCATTAGGCGATTTGTCCGTGATATCGGCTGGGTCTGTCTTGGTGGACTCGCAGGCTGCGTAGTATTTATGGTACTCGATGGGGCCTTTATAGGAGACGCTTTTTTCTCAGTTCGGCCTTCCAGTTTGAAAGGGGTGCTCGACCACAATTTTATTCGGGTGTCAGATACCCTCGGTCGTCTCTCCAGAATGCGAGAGGTTATGTCGTGGTATGCGGGCATAGCCAAGCACGAATGGCTTGTTGCTCTATTTGGTCCCTTTATGCTGTATCTGCTGATTGGCTGGAAGTCGGTTCATCGGGAATTCAACGCACGAGAAAAAATGGTATGGCTGATTCCTATTGTTCTATTCGTATTCCTTAGTTATATACGTTCGTATTTCTGGGTTCTTCCGCGGTATTTCTCGCCTGCCATACCGCTGATTTGTGTTTGGGGCGCCCAGTTTTTCCGGTTTGATGTCAGCGGAACTGTGTCAGTTGGCAAGAGCAGCAAGCCAATACCCAGGGCGCTTGTTGCAGCAGGGCTGATATTATTAGCTTTTCTTATTGCGTATGTGCTTATGTCTTTTGCGCCCCGGCTTGCAGCATATTACAAGTTTATGCGGTGGGACGCATTGAGGGTACGTTTCAAGACGAATGATAATGTTTTTTACGCCGTTGGCATAGTCCCGCTGGTCGTAACGATTCTTTTGGTGACAGGAACGTTCTTCAGGAAACGAGGACTGGCGGTGTTATTCGTCTCGTTCATGTGTCTGTTCCTGCTGGTTTGGCAGCCGTTACGATTCGATTTCAGCGAGAAAGGAATGGAGGCAACGGCCAAAAAAAGCGAATGGAGGTTCCTGCCCTACAAGGTTTTCAAAGATGAGTTCCAGTTCGACAAGGATATAAAAGTGCTGATTTCGGAAGACCTCTTTAAGCGTTCGTGGATGCTGGGTAAGAGTCAGCACCGTCAACAGAACATGTTTAACGTATTCTTCAGCAAAGGGTACAGTATCGACCATTTTATTTATGGGACCTGGGAAGATGTATTAAAGGGTGATTACACGTATGCCATCGTGACGATGCGCGATTGGGAGGGTATTCGCAAAAAGCACAATGTTGACCACCTGCTAAGAGATTATGTCACCAAATCGCACGGGCAAACAAGGCTGATTCTGCTGAAGAGACGATACCGAGGCCCTGATTGAGGTGGGGTTTTGAAATATGGAACAAGTCTTGGCCGGCCCTTTAGTTTGGCTTTTGCGGTCTGCGGCGGTTCGCCGAGTTTAATGGCATTGCGTGTTAAGAAAATGGTGTAGCTTACAGGAACGAAAGAGTATGAAGTTCGAGCGCAACGACGTGCGATGTTACGTCGCTCATTTGAAATGCCTTCTGGCGATGTTATTGGCCTGGGTGCTTGAGACGAGATGGCTGAGGGGGAAGGCTGGCCCCCGGCCAAGCGTCATTATGTACGGCCACTCATTAAGCGGCAATCTAAAGGCCTTTTTCGATTATGCGCTGAAAAAAGAGGATTTACCCTATACCGTTTACTATGCCACTATCGACCGGCGGGAGTATGAAAAGCTTGCCGGAATTTATGATAGAGGCATACTACTGGCCACACGAATATCTGTTATGAGAATGATATTGAATTCTATGTGCGTGATGACATCTCACGGACCCGGGATTTTTTATCTTTTGAAATGGCTCAGGCCCGGGACGCCTTTCGTGGATGTATGGCACGCTGTGGCGTTGAAAGCCTTTCCTTTGGAGTCCTGGGCTCCCATGCGGTTCTATTCAGCGTTATTCGTGTCATCTGAATATATGAAAGAACACGTGT
>CAZQYB010000113.1:0-8594 GCA_964597535.1 uncultured Pirellulales bacterium
AGCCCACAGGGCAAGCCCACAGGGCAAGCCCACAGGGCAAGCCCACAGGGCAAGCTCACGGGGTGAATGCGGGTTGGGGGGTAAATCGGTGTATTCTGCGTTAAGATAGTAAAGATGCGCGATCCCCGCTGGTTGTATTCACAACCAAAACGCGGGGCCAAGTCTATCAAAAGCGCAGTACATCAGAACCTAAAATCGGGAAATTGAAAATTTTTTTAAGTCGTTTATTGCCGGGCGCTTACGCTTCCGGCTCTGGTTTTAAATATACGATTTTTCGGCGCAAAAGCGCAAGTTCAGCCAATAGTGGAGGGGGCATCCCGGCCGAGTGGCCGGGAAATCCTAAATCCTAAGCCCTAAATTCTAAATTCACCCGCCTGAGGCGGGCAAGAATCTGAATGACCTGAGGGAAAAGGGAATAAGGGCATATCTGAAAAGCACAAGTCGTTGAAAACTCAAAGATGTCAACATTGTGTTTACGCCGTTAAGGCGGCGGGGAATGGCAATGCCGTTCTTATCTGTACGAATAAAGAAGGTTCGAAGGGCATCCTGTTTCTGGCCGAGAGGCAAAGTACGTGCAGGCACTTCCAGCGCGAAAAGGAGCCGCCGAACCGGCCGAGTGTCGAACAGCCGGAAGGCGGTGAAATCAGATTCATACCCCTAACGAAGGGGAAGGTCGCTATTGTTGATGCGGAAGATTATGCGTGGCTTAGCCAGTATAAATGGCACGCCAGCAAGAAGGGATATAACTGGTACGCCTGCCGGAACTACAATCGCTCGATAGTCTGCATGCATCGTGTGATTATGAATGCGCCAAAGGGTATGCTTGTGGACCATATAGACCATAATGGGCTGAACAACCGCAGGAGTAATCTTCGGCTGTGCACGAGCTCTCAGAATCATCAGAATCGGGAGCGTACGCGCGGCACGTCGAATTACAAGGGGGTTTACCGGGAGAAGAGGTATAGAAAATGGTGTGCATCAGTTTACTTTGAAGGCAGAAATCACTATTTGGGGAGTTTTAGTAATGAGGTTGAGGCGGCGAGGGCGTATGATAAGAAGGCGGCGGAACTGTTTGGGGAATTTGCATACCTGAACTTCCAAAGGGAAGTTCAAAAAGTCGAAACAAGCATATAGTCTTTTCGACTAATCAAAAGGACTATGAGCTTTAATTGAACGGCGAAGGCCGGCTGGGGCCGGGGGAAGAGATAGTTTTTAGTTTTAAGTGTTTAGTTTTGAGTTGAAAACGAGACTGCCGCCCATTCGACGCTTCGACTGCGCTCAGCGCAGGCTCTGCTCAGGGCAAGCAATAATAATATTAAAATCGTTAGATTCGCTTCTAACAGGCGAAATCAAAATGCAAAATGCAAAAATGCTGAGATTGCCGCGTCGCTTCGCTCCTCGCAATAACATCTCTTAATAGATTTCTCGGCTGCCCCTTTGACTGCGCTCAGGGCTGCTATGAGGGCAGTCGTCAACGGTTATAATTTATTATCCATTCGTAATACTACAGGTGTGAATCCGTAGATGGAAGTACCCACACGAAAAATATTTTGGTATTCGAGGTTAGGATACTCTTGTGAGGGCTTTGAGAATTTTGTTGCCGCCGGCGGTGAGGAGTTCGTCGGCGATTTTTTCGGCGAGCTTGTCGGCACTGTCGGCTGGGCCGGTCATATCGCGCCTTATAAAGTTTTGGCCTTGCAAATCCGATATGAACGCGCATATCATAATATCATTTCCAATAATTTCCGCAAAGACCCCTGCGGGGGCGTGACAGCCGCACTGCATCGCTGAAAGAACTCGCCTTTCTGCGAAAGTAATCATCCGAGCTTTTTCATCATCTATGGCGGCAATAAGTTCGCTTACCACAGTATTATCAACTCTTGTCTGAACAGCTAAGGCACCCTGGGCGGGCGCGGGGATGAATTGCTTCGGGTCGAAAGAGAAAGAGATTTTGCCACTTAAGCCAAGGCGTTCTATTCCAGCCCTTGCCAGGATAATGGCATCGAATTTGCCTTGCCGGAATTTTCTTATTCGTGTGGTAACATTACCACGAATGTCAGCCGGCTGGAGGTCAGGCCTTAAATGTCTTATCTGAGCAATACGCCTCATGCTCGAAGTGCCTATTTTTGCTGCTTGCGAAAGTTGGTCAATTGAACTAACCGAATCAGCAGCAAGCAGGCAATCTTCGGGAAATTGCCTCTCGCAAACGGCCGCGATAGTCAGTCCCTCGCACTGATGGATTGGCAGGTCTTTGAAGCTGTGAACCGCAAAGTCGGCCTTGCCTGCCAGTAGAGCATCCTCGACCTGCGAAGTAAAGAAGCCGCTGTCTTTGAGCTTCCATAATGCCGTCTGCCGGTCTTTGTCGCCTTTGGTGGTTATAGTTTTGATGTTGATTTCTATATCAGGATGAATTTTTTTCAGAGCGGCCGTTACAATTTCGGTCTGGGCGATGGCCAATTTCCCCGGCCGAGTTGCAACAGTAAGAGCGTTCGTCATCAGTCGCGTTTGCCTTTTGAGAGGAACATTTTATTTACCAAATCAACGGCTTGAAGCTGTTCGTCACTCGGCTCCCGGTCGTCGCCGTTTTTGAGGAAAGTAATAGGGCCGTGCAGCATTTTCTTAACGAGCGACTCGGCAAAAAGCTTCAGTTTATCGCCGTTACCTTCGCCAAAATCTTTTGCATAACGGCTGGCTTCGCTGTGGGCCAAATCGAGGCCTTTCCGGGTAAGCTGCGTAATTACCGGTAGTAAATTAAGTGACTCGTACCACCCGGCAAATTTATCGACGAACTCTGCCACGATTGCGTGGGCCATGGGAACTTCACGGCTGCGCTTTTGCTTATTACGGCTTATCTGCTCATCCAAATCGTCAATGTTGTACAGTGAAACACAAGCAAATTTATCGAGAGCAGGGTCTATATCGCGCGGCACAGCGATATCTATTACGAGTAACGGTTTCTCTCTGCGCGTCAGCACATTTGCAAGCGATTCGTATGTTACTATTGGCTGAGCAGCACCTGTCGAACTTATCAGCAAATCAACTTCAGCTAATTTTTGCGGTACGTCGTCCAATCCAATTACTTGTCCGGTTTTGAGCCGCGACGCCATAGCTTCTGCCTTCTCGGCGTTACGATTTGCTATAATCAGGTTCGACAGCCCTGCTTTGAGCAGATACTTTGCAGCGAGTTCAGCATTTTCACCAGCCCCTATCAGCATCGACGTACCGGCGGACAAATCGATTTTTCTTTTAGCCAATTCCACCGCCGCCAAGCTAATCGAGACGGCACCGCAATTGATATTCGTACGGGTTCGCACGGCTTTTCCCACGCGAAAGGCATTGTGGAAGAGACGGTGAAACATAAATTTGCTCATCCGGCAATCGAGGGACTGTGTATAAGCGGATTTAACCTGGGACAAAATCTGATTTTCACCAATCATTTGCGAATCAAGACCGGCAGCGACCTCGAAAAGATGCTGAACAACATCAATACCTTTCACCTGGCGGCGATAATGACGCCAGGTATCAACTGCGTCAGGCCGAACATTGGCGATAAGTTCTGTTAAAAAGGAGGTTACCTCAAAATCCTTCTTCACATAAACGTAGAATTCGAGGCGATTACAGGTTTGAAGAATTGCGGCTTCGCTAATTCGGCCCTCAGCGTGCATCTCTTTCAGCATAAACAAACTCTGCTCCGGGGCAAAAACTACTCTCTCACGCACTTCTACAGGGCAGTCGTGATAAGTTATATTACTTAAAACAAGCTTCATTATCGCGGCCTTCAACTTTGCGTAATTTTTCGACTGCGATACACTGTAAACAAAGCGACTATCATTGTCAAACCAAAACCCACTGCACAACAATTACGAACAATTGCTGTCCTTTGGGCGGCAAGAGTAATATGGCGTGACGAATACGCTTGCAAATAACCGTTTTTCTGTCATAATCGAGCAGGATTGTTGCAAGGCTATAATGGCCGGATTGGTCTGGCGATAGACGTTAAGGAGAGCCAATGAGCAGGTTTAGACGCGGCTTGATGTGGGCTGGTTTGATAGCGATTATATTATTGATTTTCCTGTCCATATACGGTGCGTTTGTCGGTGCTGAGCGTGCGAAAGATTTCTTCAATTCGCTGCCCTTGAGTGTTTATTGGTTAGCACTGACGGTTATGCTAATAGCAGGTGTTGGATCATTTCGGCGACTGGTTCGGGTTCCTTCACTTCTGCTGATACACCTCGGCTGCATTCTGGTTCTCGTGGGGGCTATGTGGGGGTCCAATGCGGGCCACGAATTACAGAGACGAGTGTCCGGGATAGATAAGTTTCCGGCAGGCGAGATGGTAATTTTTGAAGGGTACTCGGAAAACCGCGTCACAATGGAAAACAACGAACGGACAAAAAAACTGCCCTTTATCATAAGACTGAAAGACTTTCGACTGGAATATTACGAGCCGGCGTATCTGCATATCCAAAGCCGCGACGGGCAGAGATGGAGAATACCGGTCAAAGCCAACACTGAATTTTCACTTGGTTCCGATTTGGGCGCGGTAACAGTCGTAAGAGTATTTGAGAATTTCAAAATCACAATTGACGGTGACAAAAGAACCGCCTATGACGACCCACGGCCCGGCTACAATCCGGCCCTCGAGGTACAAATTAAGCATCCTGACGGCACTGTAAGGACGCAATACGCCTTTAAGCGTTTTCCCGGCCATATTCACACTGAAGATAAATTTCTGCTTCGCTACCAGAGAACCATCAGCGATTATGTAAGCGAACTGCAGGTCATTAAGAACAAGGAAGTTGTAGCCGAGAAGAGTATCGAAGTGAATCACCCACTTCACTTCGGTGGATATCACTTTTACCAGCATTACTACGACGTGCGGGCGGGCCAATATACTATTCTTATGGTCGTTTCAGATACCGGCCTCAATGTTGTCTATGTTGGATACGTGATGCTCTGTATGGGCGTTTTCTGGCAGTTGTGGCTGAGAAGGTTGTCTTTTGCAGGAGCAAAACTAAAGAGCGGATAGATGGAGATTAAATACACAATTCAGGGCTTACTGATTTACGCTGCAATGGCTGCATACGTGTTTGCGTTCGTGGTGACCCTGCTGCGCTGTCGAAAGGCGGGTGACACTTTGTACCTGCTCGGCTTTATAATTGCTTGTTTAGCTTTTTGCTACCGTTGGTATCATGTTCGCCATATACCCATGCAAAATCTGTTCGAAGTGTTTCTTTGTATGGGGATGATTATTTATCCGGTTTCGTATTTTTGCCACAAAGTGCTGGGAGTGAGTGGGCGTTGTGCTGATATGCTCATAGGGGTTATAGTGCTTTTCCCCGCCGGTTTTGTCTTCGGCGCAGAGCCGCGTCAATTGCCTCCGGCACTGCAGTGCTGGGTTTTTGCGCCGCACGTGGCCGTCTATGTGCTTTCTTACATCTTTATGGCAAAAGCCACCTTCCAGGCCATTTACCAACTCGCAGGCGAACCATCCTACTATGACGAAAAGTTCCTGCCGCCCGAAGAGGCAACGTATCGGATGATTTGTGCGGGCTTTCCGTTACTGACACTCGGCCTTGTCCTTGGCAGTTACTGGGGCAAACTCGCCTGGGGCGATTACTGGGGCTGGGACCCGAAAGAACTGTGGTCTCTCGCTTCGTGGCTGGTTTATGTGGGATATTTCCATTTCCGCTATATGTTTGGTAAAAAGCATCCCCGGATTAACAGCATCTGGGCTATCACAGCTATGGCGGTCATTGTGGTGACTCTGCTATGGGTAAATCTCTCGAGGTTTTTCTCCGGTCTGCACAGCTATGCGACCTGATGTCACCATTCGTTTTTTGGACAGAAAAGCTTGCTTTATGGGACCCAAAGAGCTATAATACTGGTGTCGTTAGATATGCTTTTATGCTGGCGTATGCAATGAAGTGCGAGACTAACCTGTCGCTTTTTGAGTGTCAGTAGATGCGGCATTTGCACATTTTGAAGGAGGAATATTATGTGCAGAAAATTGATATTTTCAGCTATCATTATCTTCCTGCTGGTTCTGGCCGGCGGCGCATCTGCAGGCGATTTGTTTGTCCCTGGGGGAAGCACTTATACCGTCACCGGCTCCGAGACGTATGAAGTTTTTTACGTTGTCGGTACGCTGATAATTGAGAGTAGTGGGGACCTGACCAGCGGGTATGGCTCTACTCTGGATGGTTCGGGAGCTACTATAACAGTTAACGGCGGCAGTTGCACTATCAACGGCAGGTTTAATGTGGGCCAGGGCAGCGACGGTTATATCAATATGAACGGCGGCACATTCACTGTTACCGGCACTTTAAAGTTTCCCGATGACCCGGGTGGTGTTCATCGTATTTACCTGAATGATGGTATAATGCACTCCGATGACATACAGATGTACCACGACCGCGATGCTATAATATATGTGGGTGCCGGCATATTACGTCTTAATACTACGAATCCTGGTGACCCCCTGTATGACCCTGCCGAGTGGGTTAACCAGGGAGCGCTGTTGCCCGCTGAAGGATATGATGAGATAGTTATCGATGACATGGGTACTTACACGGAAATAACGGCCTTGCCCAGCGGTCCCAGAGTGCAGTTTGAAACGGCGGCTTCGGAAGGACTGGAAAGTGTCAGTCCGGCGGTTCTAACCGTTACTTTGAGTAATGCTCTGCCTGGCGAAACATACACGGTTGACTATGCAGTGGCAGGCGGCACAGCCAGTGGTGGGGGCGTGGACTACTCACTGACGCCCGGTACGTTGACTTTCAATCCCGGCCAGATGAGCCTGCCTATCGAATTTGCCGTAATCAATGATGGGATGAATGAAGACGACGAGACAGTCATAGTAGAACTGTCAAATCCCACCGGGGACAGTGTCGCTTTGGGAGCAATAGCGCAGCACACGTATGTGATTCTTGACCCTCGCCCAGGCGTGGCCTTCGATACGCCAACCGGCAGCGGCTTGGAAGATGTCACACCAGCCGCCATCGCCGTGAGCTTATCTACCTCTATGCTTGAAACGGTGACGGTAGATTACGCAGTGACGGGGGGTACAGCCACCGGCGGGGGTGTAGATTATCAGCTATTGGGAAGCGGCACGTTGGAGTTTCCCCCCAGAGTGGTGTTCCAGAACATATGGCTTGCTATCGCAGATGATTCAATCGAGGAAGTTCCCAACGAGACCATCCAACTGACGTTGTCGAATCCCAGCTCTAATGTGAAGTTGACGACCCAGGACCAGCATACCTACACCATCGTTGACAACGAGGCAGGACTGCCCTGGGATGGATTGATGTGGTACTACTCCGATGACTCATCGACGGCCTTGTTCGTGAATACGTCCGGTCAGCTTGAGTGGGACCCTGAAAAGGGGGAACAGTTTATTACCCGGCTTCCCGAACAGGACTTCAGCTACACTGGAGCTGTGGTGGAAGTTTCATATCTGTGGATGACCGATGGAGCTCACGATTGTCCCGATTGCTTTGCATGTCCCGACGGCTGCTACGACGATTCTATAGAATGCATAGCCGGAACCAGTGACATGCGCGTCGGCCTGTTTGAGGCGGACGGAGAATATATTACCGACGACGGGTTCGACACATCCAGCTCCATATTTTCCGGCTATAAGGGCTACGCGTGGCGTTTTGGTCCGAACATGAAAGCCGGGCCTACCCGCTGGGTCGATTGTCATGGCGAAGTCCACAAAACCGGCCAATTTCAAAAGAAAGCCGAGAGTTCGAGTAACCTTATGACCACCAATGATGGGCTTATGGAAGCCCTTCCAGGCTTTGAACTGCCTCCCGGAGAGTTTTCTTTATTTACCGTACGGCTGGAGCGCTTATCTTCGAGCAGTGTGGAATTGTCAATTACGCTCAACGACAGAACATATACCTGGACCGACGATGACGACGACGACCAGCCACAAAAGATAGATGTCCTTGCCGTCCACATGCGCAACGGTCGGCCTTACAGCAGGCTTGTGCTGGACACCGTTTGGCAGCCGCCGCCCCAGGCCTGGAACCCGAGTCCATTAGATGGTGCGCCAGGTCAGCAGCCGGATGTCGTTCTTACCTGGCAGCCCGGTTTAAATATGGGTAACCACCTGGGTGATAAGCATTATATATACTTTGGCACCAGCTATGACGATGTGAACAATGCCGTGGTGGGTTCGCCCGAATATTGTTGTTTTAGACCTGTAGGCTGGGAGCAGTTTGACCCCAATTCGGACATGGGTGTAACCGTCGAGATGTGGCGCACCTACTACTGGCGCATTGATGAGAAACCTTTCGGAGAATCAACGGTGAAAGGCCAGCCCTGGAGCTTTAGCACCGGCTCTGAGTTAACTCCTGCCGAGAATCCCGGTCCGGCCAACGGCGTTGAAAATCTGGAGCCCAATGTTGTCCTTACCTGGTCACCCGGAGACAATGCAGTCTGGCACGATGTGTACTTCGGTACCGATTTGTACAATGTCAGCGATGCGAACGTTTCCTCAAACCAATACAAAGGCAGACAGGAGCTTGACGCTAACAGCTATAAGCCGCCCGAACTGCTTGACTTAGGCACCACTTACCATTGGCGGA
>CAZQYB010000114.1:0-8535 GCA_964597535.1 uncultured Pirellulales bacterium
AGTGGGGGCCGGCCCCTACGTATTCTTGTCGGAGACAAGAGTGGGGGCCGGCCCCTACGTATTCTTGTCGGAGACAAGAGTGGGGGTATAGACAGTGTTGCCGCAAAGTCTTTATCCAACTACAGAATGGACAGGATAGTTCTAACAGGATTTTTGGAATGTGAGCAGCACCCCGACAGCAGTTGTTTATGGCGATTGCAAAACGGTTTTGGTTTTGTTTATTTCAAGCGTATCGGGAAGGGGGCCGCTATCCTTGTTAATACCAGTGTTGACGATTCGCTTGGCTCGCTAACGAAATCGAATGCATCGATTGCTTTCTGTCGGTATTTGTTAGGACAAAATAATCAGATTGGCGAATACTGTTTTACGCGCGATGAGCGTGTGATGCTGCCGGCCTATGATATGGAAGTGCCGTTTGCCGGGCGGAAGCAATTCTGGGTCGAGACCTGTAATGGTCGTAACCGTCGAGCCGCTTTAGTGGAGTCATTTTTATCGGTGCCCGACTCGGACGGTGTCGGATGGGTAAAAACGTTGACGAAGCCAATAAGGTATGCCGGAGTTAATTTGCCGAAAGGCGAAACCGATATGACTAAGCCGATTGCAGCGGAAGTCGCTAAAATCATGGACAGAATATTTTCGCCTGATGAAAGACAAAACGCCGCTGCGGTGCAGGTTTCCGGCAAAAAAAGATATAAGCCCCTTTGGAAGATGTTTGCGTGGATAATAATTCTGCTGCTTTTAGTTGAACCGGCTGTTGCAAACAGATTGAAGCGATAGGTGAAGTTGGAATATGGCTGGAATTGTGGAAGACAAACTCAGCGCTCTTGTCGCCAGAGTCGGAAAGGTCAGACGGTGGCTGGTGACACTGGCGATTCTGAAGGTTGCGGCATTGTGCCTGATTTTCGTTTCGGGATATGTCAGTGTATATGCGTGGCTCGACCATCGGCTCAACTTTGACGAAATTGGCAGAATCATAGCATTTGCTTTACTGATTACCGGGGTCGCTTTTCTGTTGTACAGACTGACAAAGTCACTGCTCGGTCACATATCCTACAGCGGTGCCGCGAACTACATCGAAAGCAAAAAGAATTTTCACCAGCAACTTGTCACAGCCATTGAATATTACGAGAAGAAACACGATTATCCGTATTCCAGAGCGCTTGCCGGGTACTTGGTTGTCCAGATAGACAAAAGATGCAAAGGATTCAAATTTGACTCAATCGTTGAAAAATGGCGGGGGTTTGTCTTTGCGGCAGTTATTTTATTTGGGCTTAGCGCATCCTGTTTTTATATTCGCGACAATTATATTTACTTCTCGTCCTATTTCGCACGTCTGACACACCCATTAGCTGCCGTTGACCCCTTGACAGCTACAAGTTTGGAATCACTTACTAAGGACATGGTTGTCGAACGAGGCGCTGAGGTGACTTTTGCAGCTAATATCAAAGGTCGCGTGCCGGAGGTCGGGAAACTGGTACTGGTTGACGCCAACTCCGAGCCAACAGATAAGAGCTATGGCCTTAAAGCCGAAGAGATGCAGCTACAGCCAAATTTCGATGCAGAAGAAGAGCCGAAGTTTGAAGCGGCCAAATCTTTTACACAAATGGGCCAGTTCAAATACCGATTTGAAACCGGCTCCGTTTTCAGCGACTGGTATAAGGTAACTGTTTGTGAGGCGCCGCAGATCAAAAGCATAATGGCCGAAGTTTCACTACCGCGGAGATGGCCGAGAAATACGTGGTTCAAACCTTATACCGAGCAGATTGAAGGCCATACTCTGGAACTAATTCCGTGGAGCAAGGTCACGCTGAATGTGCAGAGCACTGATAACCTTAAGGAGGCGGTGATGACAGGGCTGGACGGCAGGGCGGTGACAGAGCAACTGAATGGGGCAAATCAGTTTACCTTCAGCTTCACTGCGGATAAAAGGGGCTCCATAAAATTTCATCTTGTCGGCGAGAAAGGCCTGCCCAATGATAATCTGCCCGACCTGCAAGTGATAGTAAAGACTGACGAGCCTCCGAAGTTCAGGCTGCTTTCGCCCCAGGGCGATTATCTGACAACCGACGTTGCGAGCGTGCCGATAACCTTTGAAGTGACTGACGATTTCGGTCTGGACTCTATAAAAATGTCCCTGGAAATGCCCGGCCAGCAACCAAAGGAATTGACGATTCCGGTCGAGAAAGGAGCCAAGAGCAAAAAGTTCACCCACACACTTGAACTGGAAGAGTATAATTTGGCTGTTGGCGACGGCATCCTGTTTTATGCCAAAGCAACGGATGTCGATACGGGTTCGGCGCTGGCACAACGAACTTCAGGCAGCGACGTTTATTTTATCGAAATCAGGCTTTACCGACAGTATTGGCGTCCGAAGCCCGGCGGGGGCGGCGGTATGGGGGGAGGCGCCGCTGTGGCGAAGCTCTTGGATATCCTCGAGTACACGCGAGCAATACTCAAGAAGACGTGGGTCATCAGCAATAAACCAGATTTGACGGAGCAAGACCGCTCCAGGTTAGAATCGATAGATGGCGATGTTCAGTATTGTGCCGGACAACTTGAGCGTATTCGTGACGACTCACAGTACGGATTTAATGAGCGTGACAAAGCGGTACTCAATGAGATTTTGGAATATTACAAACAGGCAAGCGGATATTTGGCTGAGCATAATGCTGCTTCTGCGATAGTACCTATAAAGAACGCCTACCGAGTTTTGCGCAAGTTCGTCAATGAATTGGAAATGGAGCTAAAGCCGCCTCCGAGTAGTTCTTCAGGCCGGCAGCCGCGAAAGCCCGACAGTGTTAAACTGCAGGATATGCCGCAATTTGGACAATACGAAAAAGAGCGCATAGAGGATGAATTGAAAAAACTGCAGCAGAAATTGGAAAAGGTGGCCCAAAAACAGAAGCACTTGAAAAAGACCTTTGAAAACTTTCTCAAGCAGCAGGCGGAAAAGAAAGGGCCTGCACAAAAGATGATGGATGAGCAGTCACCAACCACTGAGCCCCGCCCCTCGGAGGGGCTGGGCGGGGATGAAAAGCCGGTTAAGGGCAAAGGTGTAAGCAAGAGCCAAAGCAAAGGTCAGAGTGCTTCCAAGAGCCAGAGCGGCTCCAAAGACCAAACTGGTTCCAAAGACCAAACCGGTTCCAAAGGCCAAACCGGTTCCAAAGGCCAAAGTGGCTCCAAGGGCCAAACCGGTTCCAAAGGTCAAAGTGGTTCCAAGGGCCAAAGTGCTTCTAAGGGCCAGAGTGGTTCCAAAGGCCGGAGTGGTTCCAAGGGCCAGAATGGTGCTCAGGGACAGAGTGCAGGGAAAGGACAAAGTGGCACCAAAGGTGAGAGTGCTTCGGATGGTGGCAGCGCCAAAACCGGACAAAGCGCTACCCAACCCCAAAGCGGTGCTAAAGGCCAGAGTGGAACTAAAGGCCAGAGCCGTTCCAAAGGCCAAAGTGGGTCCAAGGGCCAAACCGGCTCCAAAGGCCAGAGTGGTTCCAAGGGCCAGAGTGGAACTAAAGGTCAGAGTACCGCTAAGAGCCAGGGCGTAGGTAAACCCGGCATCGCCGGTGCTGAAAAGAGACTCAAAATGCTCCAGGCCAAACAGAAGGCACTGCAGGAGCAGGTTTCACAGCTAAAGCAGGATTTGAAACAGGTGCCGGAAATCTCAGAAGGCGGCAAAACAAAAGGACGGGAGGAAGCGCAAAAGCACCTGGAGCGGGCTATTGCTCGAATGAATGACTTTGACGCCGGGATGTCTAAGGCCCGCTATGAGGCGCGTATGGACGAGGGTAAATCAAGCGATGCCGTTGAAACACTGGAGTCGGCAAAGCATGAGCTGGACCTGGCTGGAAAGGCACTTGACGGCGAGCTTACACTAAACGACAAACAGAGTACTGCAAAAAGGGCTCGGGAAATTGCTGAGAAGCTTGATGAAGATGCACAGGCCCTCGATGAGTCTGTTACGCCTATAGAGCGTGAGCAAATGCTGGCCCGGCTCGAAGCGGCGAAACGCCTGCTTGAGAGCATGACACAACCGCAGTGGGCAATGGTAAGCAAGGGCGGGGGCAGCTCGGCAGCAGGTCACGTATATACCGAAAACCCAAACATATCGCCTGCAAGAGTGGCAAGGACTATGGCACGACACTTCTGGTCCATTTCCATAAATGCCAAAAAACGCAGGGGACAATTGATTGAAGATGAACCATCCGATGTGAAATTTTATGAACTGGAAACCAGGTTTTTTGAAAACGCGGCTAAGTTTAATCAAAAACCGGTGCCAAAATGATATTTGTCAACTATCCGGGACATCTCGTTGCGGCTTTACTTTTAATAGGCTTTGCCGGACTGACCGCCTTGGTCTTCCGCTCCAGCGAGCTGCAAAAGGTAAAACTAAAGCTGTACAGACCGCTCATAGTTCTGCTGCAATACGGGGCAATCGTCATATTGCTGTTGATACTGTGGAACCCATCATGCCCAAAAGTGACAGAGACAGTCTCCAGAAATTCGGCGTTGGCATTATTTGATACCAGTGAAAGTATGTCGGTCGCTGAAGACGGACGGACGAGCCGGCTGGATAAAGCGCTTAAGATATTTGAGCAAAAATTTCGTCCCTCCGACTTGAAAGGGCCAGACTATAAAATCTTCGGATTTGACCGTCAGGCCTATCACAGTGGCTCGCCGGATTTCCTGCGACGCTGGGGCTCGCAAACGAATATGCACAGTGTCCTTGCATTGCTGGGCAAATATGACGCAGCGGATGAGCCGCATCTTACAAAAAAAACGCAGAATGCTAATTTGCAAACAGCAGACAACTCCGACGAAAATGAGCCCCCACTTTTGTCTTCGACAAAAAGACGTGAGGTCAGGAAAAGCCCCCACTCTTATCTTCGACAAGAAGACGTGGTGGCAAGAGCCGTTGTTTTTACAGACGGCCAGGCCGATGACAAGAATATCTCCGCATATCTGCCGTTTGATAAAAAGAATTTTGAAATTGTCCTTATCGGCATAGGCTCAAAGGAACCACAAAGCGACATAGCTATAAAATCCATAAATGCGCCGTCACGGGTTGTAATCGACAGCGTTTACGAGGTGGAGACCGTTGTCACCGGCAGGAATATACAGAATCGGCCGGTGACAATCGAACTGCTCAAAGATGATTACGTGGTAGCTTCGAAAGAGCTTGCCGCTGACACATTTCCGCAGAGGCCCGGCAGGCAGCCCTATTTGGGTTCGGGAACGCGGGATACAACAATCGAGTTTACAGTTGGCGCCGACAGACTTGGCAGACACACTCTTTCGGCTCGCGCAAAAGCCCTCGAACAAGAAGTGAATTCGGCAAACAATGTACGCAGCACAATGATAGAGGTGATTGAAAAAGCCAAACTCAAAGTTCTTTTGTATTCGCAGGAGGCCAATTTCAATATTGGCAAGCTCCGCCAGGCTTTGGCCAGAGACGGTAAGATTGACTTGGATTTAGGTTTAGATGTGATTATAACACCCGAGCTATCCGTCAAGGCACTAAAGGCGTGTGGCTATGTCAAACTACCGAGCAGCCGGCAGGGATTTTACAAGTACGACATCATAATTCTCGGCCCCTGTGTGCTGGATGGCTTGGCCGAAGCCCAGGTTGATGGCCTGTACAGTTTTGTAGTTGATAGAGGCGGCGGACTTATCCTGCTTCCGGGCAGGGCCGCATCAGGCCCTGCGGCCTGGAGGAACAAAAAAGCTAAAGCGCTCATTCCTGTGGTTCTTGACCCTGACAAGCCGGCGATTCAGCCGCATAGTCCGGGGAAAATAGAACTGACACTGGAGGGAATAGACAGCAAAGTAATCAGCCCGGCGGAGCTAAAAGACTATGATGAGCCAACCGCTGCGTATTACCAGGTCATTAAAAAGAAGCCTGCCGCCACCACACTGGCTCTTGTAAAAGATACGCCCATAGTTTCCGTTCACCGGGTCGGCCGCGGGAGAGTTTGTCTGCTTAACGCATCAAAGCTCTTCAGATGGTATCGTGAAGACCTTCAGGGCGGACTGCTGCACAAATTTATGTCGGGATTAACCGCGTATGTTGGCAGGGCAACAAGCCCGGAAGCGGCGATTGAATTATTTGCAGAACGGATGACCGACCAAACGAATCAGGTAAAGTTTGACGCCTACGTCTGTGACAAAATGTTTGCTCCTGTTAGCGGTGCTAACGTACTGCTCCGCGTGGGAGATGAAGTTTTAAGTATGAACGATGTTGGCCGAGGATATTATGCCGCAGAAATTGAAGATATTACTGACGAGGCTGTCATCGCGACGGTCGAGGCCGAGCTTAATGGTATGTTTCTCGGCGAGAAAACCATTGCAGTGAATTTGCCACGGGCACAAACAGAAATGACCAATGTAGAACTGGACGAAAAATTCCTCCGGTCTCTCGCAAAGAGACTCAACGGCAAGTATTTCAACGCCGAAGATGTTGACGAAGATATTTCGCAGGTGTTTGAGGCCCAAACGCGTGTAGAGGGTTTAAGCCGTTTAATGAGCATCTGGCCTGCGTGGCCGCTGCTTTTGGTTTTATGTCTGATACTTAGTGCCGGCTGGTTTATAAGACGGGCAGTTGGTCTTGTTTGAAAGTTATACAGATTGATATGAGAAAGATAATAATTGTAATCCTTTTAATTCTTATGAGCGACCTTGGAACGGCTAAGGTACTTGGCACCGAACAGAACCGCAGACCGGCAGAGAGTGAAAGTACGTATGTGCTGATTATCAGCGGGATAAATAAAGACCCAAATGAACGTCTGGCCAAAGACAAAGCTGTGGTGAACCTGTGTGAGTTTTTTCTTAATAATGCCAACGTGGAATCTGAACGGCTAAGTGTTTTGGTGGATAATAGCTCCTCGGTACGCAAAGACTCAGAACTATCGACCGCCGAAAATCTGAAAAAGACAATAAATGCGCTCGCAACTGCGATTAAACCCACAGACAGATTCATATTTTACTATGTAGGCCAGGCAAATGTAGTAACCGACAAGCTGCGTCTTAATCTGCCGGGGAAGGATATAACGCACGAGCAGTTGGCTGAGTGGATAAATGAGATTAAAGCCTCCTCAATATTGATTGTGCTGGATTGCCCAGGGGCAGGCCTGGCTGCTAAAGCTATGACAGGTGAAGGGCGAATCGTTATATGCAGCAGCACAAGCGACCAGCATTACAGCACACAATTTAGCGAATATTTCGTCCCGGCTTTGGTCGATAGTAAGAGCGATACCGACGGCGACGCGAAAGTGTCACTATTGGAAGCGTTTACTTGTGCTTCAAGGCAATTGGATGATTTTTACGGGGAGCGGCACCTGCTCAAAACGGAGACCCCTGTGCTGGAAGATAACGGGGACGGGCTTCCGAGCGAGCAGCCGTGGAGATATAAACAGGATAAGAAGGACGGCCTTGCCGCGTCGAGAGCATTTCTCTCAAACGAATAGTTAAAGGCAGCAGGTTATGAGTAAAGAAGAGAAAAAATTGGACAGACGAGAGTTCCTAAAGACAGTGGGTAAGACAATGGCCGGAGCTGCACTGGCGGCGGGCAGCCTTGGTTCAATTGGTAAAGGAGCATACTATAGCACAGATTCGGATGACTTAGACAAGTATGACTTCATAATGCCCCGAATTAAATACGTCCACGAGAAAAAGGAAGTGGACCGGTGGAATGCGAGACCGGGCGGAGATGCTAATTTGTTAGAAGAATTGAGCTCAGTAATCCGCTGTAAGGTCAAGCCTATAAAAGAGACAAACGACTGGGAACCACAATACGCGGAGGAAGGTCAGCTAAACGCTTCAGGCACTTTCGATGAGCTGGATGAATTAAAAAAATACCCCTTTCTTTTTATGACGGGAGAAAATTTTTACGAGCTCAATGAGAAAGCAAAGGCCAACTTAAGAGAATATATCATGCGGGGCGGCTTTTTACTTATGGATGACTGCGTCGTGGGCAGCGGCGGGGATTTCTTCTATAAAAGCTCCTATAAACTGTTAGAGGACGTTTTCGGAGAAGGGGCCGTGAAACGTGTATCGCAGGAACATGAAATATTTCACAACGTGTATGACCTTGGTGATACAGGTTTACCGTCTATGGAATACGTAAAGCGGCGACAGCGTAAAGGCCTACCGTATATGCATGGGCAAAATCATGGTGCCCGGGGCGTCTTTGTGGGCGAGCGACTTGCCGTTTTTCTCAGCTCCACAGATATCCATTGCGGCTGGTGTGACAGTCATGGCTCCGTGTTCGGTAAGGAAAACTATAAAAAAGCAATTCAAATGGGGATTAATATTGTTATGTATGCTATTTCGCACTGAGTCGGTTTCAATGCTAATGATTTCGAATCTCTGAGACCTCAATGTTACTAATGGAGGGTTGACACAAAAGAGCAAAGCCCCCACGTATTCTTGTCGAAGACAGGAATGGGGGCCAGCCCCCACGTCTTCTTGTCGAAGACAGGAATGGGGGCCAGCCCCCACGTCTTCTTGTCGAAGACAGGAATGGGGGCCAGCCCCCACGTCTTCTTG
>CAZQYB010000115.1:0-8480 GCA_964597535.1 uncultured Pirellulales bacterium
AGAGTCTTCGCAAAGCTTTTCTTCAGAGTTCACCGCTGCCTCGATAGACGGTCGCTCCTGGTTTTGAGTATGAATGAACTCGGCTACGCTTTTGTAATCTTCTGCACCGTGACAATTCTGCTCGTATTCGAAAATTGTTTTGCCGTAGCTTGGCGCCTCGGCGAGCTTGATGTTTCTCCGTATATAAACCGGTAAAATTCGGGCCTGCGACCAGGCACAGCCGGTTCCGCGGGCGTTGTTGAGAAATTGCTCGATATCGGCCCTTACTTCGCTCGGAAGTGAGGCCCTGCTGTCAAACATACAGAGCAAAACCCACCTGACCTTCAGCTTTGGGTTGATTCTTTTATTGACCAGCTCGATGGTTTGCAGCAGCTTTCCGAATCCCTGCAGGGCCAGGAAGTGAGGTTGCAGCGGGATTAAAACCTCGTCGGCGGCGGCGAGGGCATTTAGGGTAAGCAGTCCGAGCGAGGGGGGGCAGTCAATTATCAGATAATCGAATTTGTCCTCAACCGATTTGATTGCCTCTCGCAAAATGGTTTCCCTGCCGACTACACTTACCAGCTCGGTTTCGGCGCCGACCAGATGGATGTTAGCAGGCAGCAGCCAAAGGTTTGGGCGGGTGAGCGAAATTTCTTCCTCTAATTGGGCTGACCGGGTCAGGACCCTGTAAGAGCCGGACTCGATTTTTTCGGGTTCCAGCCCGAGATGTATCGTCAGATGTGCCTGGGGGTCCAGGTCAATAACGATTACCTTCAGGCCCACACCGGCAAGGGCCGCGGCAGTATTGACTACCGTTGTGGTTTTGCCCACTCCGCCTTTCTGATTTAATACCGCTATTGTTCTCATCCTATTGCGTACACACTGTTTGCCGTAATTATCTGTTATCTTTACCTTCCGTCTTTAGTTTTCTTAAGACAGCGTCGAGCACGCCATTAACAAAGGATGGAGACTTGTCAGAGCTGAACTTTTTGGCGAGCTCAATGGCCTCATTTATCACAACTCTGGGAGGAACATCAGGACAGAACCTCAACTGATAAACGGCCAATCTCAAGATGCTCTTGTCAACGGGTGAAAGTCGAGATAGCTGCCATTTTATTGTCGAACCAACTATCAATTCATCACACTGTGCCAAATTTTCCCACGCTCCTTTTGTCCAGTGCGAGGCGAGTTCGCGTGCCAAATCATCGGGTTCGTTTTCTACAAAGAACCGGCCTAAGAATTCGAGCAGGTCTGAGCCCTGGACATCAAGCTGATATAATGCCTGCATTGCCAGTTCTCTGGCCCTTGTTCTTTTGTCCACCTGCATAATTTTTAGTTCATAGTTCGTCCCCCCTTCTTGCTTTCGCAAGAAAGCAGGGGGGACGAACCCATAACTACGAACCAGTAATCTGTTCCATTACGTTGACTGTTTCCATAGCTGTCATTGCCGCGTCAGCA
Organism: uncultured Pirellulales bacterium; assembly: GCA_964597535.1. GTDB lineage: Bacteria > Planctomycetota > Phycisphaerae > Sedimentisphaerales > Anaerobacaceae > CAZQYB01. The sequence goes on from CAZQYB010000115.1 coordinate 1,438, forward strand.
CCTGCGTTACCCATCTTTGCGCCGGCTCTGTCCACCGCCTGTTCGAGTGTCTCGCAGGTCAGGACGCCAAATATCGTTGGCACAGCGGAATCGTAGTTGATTCGTCCGATACCTCTGGCCACCTGCTGACAGACATAATCGTAATGACCGGTTTGGCCGCGTATGACCGCACCCAGACAGATAACAGCGACGTATTTACCGCTTTTCGCAAGTTTTTTTGCAGCCATGGTAATTTCGCAGGCCCCCGGTACCCAGACTACGCTTATCTGTTCATCAGCGGCACCGTGACGCCGAAGACAATCTATTGCACCGGCAAGCAGCTTAGCAGTTATGAACTCGTTGAACCTGGTGACTACAATAGCGTAACTACCCTTGCCGGCGGTTACCTGACCTTTTACTTCCTTAATCATAGTTTTGCTTCTCCAAACAACTTCTATAACTTTCAATGGTTCGCGTTTCCAAACGGCCTGGACAGCTTCACATTATAAGACCCTCGGAGACTACTTTCCAGAAAAACAGTCCGGCGTCTAAAGAGCTTCGGCTCGCGCTGTTTTGGTGCCGGCGGCTAACTTCTGTAATTGTATGAGGTTATAGCTCAGATTTCCAGCAAATTTTTTTCCGCGGGCCAAAAGGAGCGTGGCCGGCAAAAAACCACTAACACGGCGGTACTTACTGGGCGATAACGCCCTTGAGCGCGTTCGTCGTTCGCAACGCGTTGTGCGTCAAACGCCATACGATAATACACAATACGATAGGAGATGACCTGCTGTATGCTCTTCGAAGAAGCTGGATTTGGCTACTATTCAGAAGCTGAGCGAAAGGCTCGCAAGGCCTTTGAACTTTACGAAGACGGCAAAATGTCACAAGCTCTCGATGCGCTGGAAACGGCTCTTGAGATAAATCCATCCCACAGTTCGTGGCATTTCAACAAGGCTCTTACGCTGGATTCCGTGAACCGGTTTGGCGACGCAATAAGCGAATACGAAATCGCCCTGCAGTTAAACCCAAGTGATTTGGAGATATTAAACTCGCTTGCTGTCGATTATACGCGCATAGGACAATACGACCTTGCCATCGATACTTTTGAGCAAATCCAGAAGCTTGACCCTGCATTCGAACCGTGTTATTGCAATCGCATAATTACTTACACCGAAATGGGCCAGCACGATTCAGCCGAGCAGATGTTTTACCTCGCCCAGCAGATAAATTCGGACTGTCCGTTGTGCTACTATAATATCGGCAACAGTCTTTTTGTTCGGGGCGAGTACAAGAAAGCTATTCACTGCTGGTTAAAAACCGCTGAACTCGAGCCGACCCACCCGGAAATTAACTACCGAATTGCTCAGGCCTACTGGTCTGAGGACGACAATGAGAACGCGAGCGAGTGTTTTCTAAAGGAACTCCGTAACAACCCGGGTGATGTTGATATTATCCTCGATTTTGGTTTGTTTTTGCTCGAGGCCGGCGATATCGAATCGGCGAAAGAAAAGTTTAACAGGATACTTGAACTTAAGCCCGATTCGGACCTTGCCTTGTTTTACCTGGGAGAGATTGCTTTTAACACCGCTGATTACGAGCGGGCGGTACGGCTGTTCAATCAAGCGCTGCGGAAAGATAATACACTCACGGGACCACGTTACAGACTGGCGCAGCATGCGTTAATGAAGGGACAAAAAACAGAGGCGAGAGATTATCTGCTCGCCGAGCTGGAGCTGAATCCGGAGGATTCGGACACGCTGGTTTCTATGGGGTCAATGTTTCTGACAATCAGCGAACCGGATTATGCGACACATTGTCTGCTGAAGGCGGTTGACATTGACTACACCAATGCGGATGCCTATTATTATCTTGGTCTTGCGAGCGTTATAAACGGCCGATTGGATGATGCTGTAGAGTTTTTCAGTCATACACTCGATATAAGGCCAAAGGATGTTCGGGCATTGAGGGACTCAGCCATTGTTTATCTGGCAATGGGCAGATTAGCCGACGCTGCGCAGAGGATTAAAAAAGCCAGGTCTCTGGCCGGCGACGATTCACAGTTAAGGGCACTCCAGAGGAGAATTTGGCTGGATAACGCCATAGAGCGGGTAGTGGATTTTGTTTGGCGACTGCGGCCTTGATTTGTTTTGCATTTCGTTAACAAAGTCCACAGGAGCATAAAAGCGGAAGGGTACTCGTGGCTTTGTGCTCATTACTTCAAGACCGGCCCTGTTAACCTTGCCTGTTAGACCACCTCAATTTGCTGTAAGTAAATGGTCCATCTTTACTGACCCTCCTGAAGACAAATTAGCCGGCAAATTCCAACTATCAACTTTATTCAGAAAATCCTGATTACAAATATATTTTCGATTGTTTCTTGTATCTTGTGTATAATATCTTTGATGCTTGAGGACAAGGGTGACAAAACACTTTTTGGGCAGTCTGAAAAGGCCAATATAGCGTCGGCTGCACCTCTGGCGGTTCGAATGAGGCCGAGAAAACTTGATGAATTTCTCGGACAAAGCCATTTTCTTGGGCCTGATAAACTGCTGACAAGGATGCTCGAGGCCGACAAGCTCACCAGTCTGATATTTCACGGCCCGCCCGGCACAGGCAAGACCTCACTGGCAATGGTTATTGCGAATTACACTAAGGCCAGGTTCTACTATCTCAGTGCACCGGCGGCCAGCGTAAAGGACATCCGGCAGATAATCGCCGCAGCCAGAGATATGCTCGCAGCCAGTGGCCAACGAACCGTCCTTTTTATCGATGAAATTCACCGCTTCAATCGTGCCCAGCAGGATGTTTTGCTCGATGATGTCGAGGCAGGGGTGTTAATTCTGATAGGCGCCACGACGGAGAACCCATACTTTTCGGTCAATTCACCGTTGATTTCCCGCAGCACCGTCTTTCGTTTTGAGCCGCTGAGCGAAGATAACGTTTTGCAGTTACTAAGAACCGCAATTGCCGGCGCCGAGCGGGGGCTGGGAAAATTTGATATCCAGGCGGACAAAGAGGCGCTAAAGTTTCTGGCGGTAATGTGTAACGGCGACGCCCGAAGGGCCCTGACGGCCCTGGAGGTGGGGGTATTGTCACAGGCCGCCCGGCAGAAAAAGGCAAAAATAAAATTTGATTTAAAAACCGCAAAAGAGTCGATACAACAAAAGGCAATACAATATAACGGAACGGGCGATACGCACTATGACCTGGCAAGCGCTTTGCAAAAAAGTATGCGAGGTTCCGACCCTGACGCCACCGTCTATTGGCTTGCCCGGATGATAGCAGGCGGAGAAGACACGCGTTTTATTGCCAGGCGGATTGCGGTTTGTGCGGCGGAGGATGTAGGAAACGCCGACCCGATGGCGACGGTGTTGGCTGCGGCGGCGGTCCAGATATCCGAGTTTGTGGGTTTGCCGGAAGCCCAGCTGGCATTGGCGCAGGCGGCCTTATATGTCGCCTGTGCACCAAAGTCGAACGCAGCCGCTTCAGCCATTTGGAAGGCAGTGGCCGATGTGAAACAGGAGCCCACTATACCTGTGCCGAAGCATCTAAAAGACAGTCATTATCCGGCTGCAAAAAAAGCCGGTTTCGGTGCCGATTACAAGTATCCGCACGATTTTAAGGATGGTTTCGTACCACAGGAATACCTGCCGGCGGCTATGAAAAAAAAGTATTACAAACCAAAAGAAATTGGATATGAAAAAAATATTAAGCGTTATTTACAAAAGCTGCAAACCTTGATACAAAATAGCAAACCTGATGGCATTGAGAAGAAGGATAGCTGAATGGACAAGACGGAGTTGCGCCGCCGGTTGCGAAAGCGCCTGCTCGAGATGGCAGACAAACAAAGAAGCGAAAAAAGCAAAAAGGCGTGCCGGAATCTGGTCTCCACGTCCCAGTTTCAAAGTGCAGCGGTGGTTATGATGTACCTGTCCTTACCACACGAGGTCGATACGTCCGAGGCGATACTTTCCGCCTGGCAGCTCGGAAAGACGGTACTGGTGCCGAAGGTTTCCTGGCAGCAAAGACATATGATACCGGTGCGGATAAATTCCCTGGAGACCGACTTTTCGACCGAAGCTTCCGGACTGCGGAATCCAACTACAGGCGTACCTATGCCGTTGGAGGAGATTGATTTGGTGGTTGCCCCGGCGTTAGGATTCGATGGAAAGGGCAACCGACTTGGCCGCGGCAGCTCCTACTACGACAGGTTTTTCGCAAACGACGGACTGAAAGCCGCCAGATGTGGCTTTGCTTTCGCAGAGCAGCAAGTTGACTCTATACCGGTGGCAGAGCACGATGAGCCGGTGGATTTTTTAGTAACCGACGAGGAAGTAATATATTTTAACCAAAATAGCAAATAGTGGACAGGCTCCTGCCTCCTGCTTTCGCAGAGGCGACAACCTTGCGAGGGAACGACAATACCGTCCGCTGCCTGTTAAAATAAAATAGGAGGACAAAATGGCTCGTTATCCTTCCACTTCTTACGGTAGGCAAAGAAGGCGAACCCTAAGGTGGATATACGCAATTTCCGTGTTGTTGATTATTGCTGTGGTGATTGCGTGTATTTATGGTTATCGTTCTTTCGGCGAGAGCGGACGTGGAACCGGTCCGACTCCGACCGATACTAATGCAGGCAAGGTAACAACTCCACCTGCGTTTGTGCCGCCGGAACCGAATTTGTCAAAGGGCCCACAGGAACTGGTTACCGAACCCAACCCTGAAGCGGACGAGCTCATTGCCAAAGCTATGGCGTTCATCAACGCAAAGCCCACGAGGGTTATAGATGCACGCGACATACTTAATGACGCATTGACAATGCCTATGAACAAACAGCAGCGAACAATTGTGAAAAAACAGCTCTCCGGATTTGCCGATAAATGGCTGTTCAGCAGAAAGTTCTTCCCACAGGACAAACTTTGCGGAAGTTATCAGGTCAAACCGGGTGACCAACTTAGCACCATCGGCAAGCAGCATAAAGTACCCTGGGAGATTCTCCTGGACATTAACAAAATTAACCGTCCCGAGAACCTGCGGGCAGGCGACAGGGTGAAGGTCATCAACGGCCCGTTCCACGCCAGGATATATCGTTCAGCTTTCACTATGGATTTGTATCTTCAAAACACTTTCGTGCGGAGTTTACCTGTCGGTTTGGGGCAGTCCGGCATGGAGACACCGACGGGAACCTGGATTGTTGAGCCGGGCAGGAAACTTGTAGAACCGCCCTGGCCCGACCCAGAGACCGGCAGAATCCTCCACCCAGGCGACCCTGATTACGCCCTGGGCTCGCGATGGATTGGACTCAAGGGCATTAGTGGAAACGCGGTGGGCAGGTCAGGATTTGGTATTCACGGCACGAAAGACCCGGAAACAATCGGCACTGCAAGTTCAAGAGGATGTATTCGTCTGCACAACGGCGATGTGATACTGATGTACAATTTATTGATGCCCGACTTTTCGCGAGTAGAGGTAGTGGACTGAAAAATAACGGAGTGTTTTTGGCAGTATCGATGAAGCAGAGGACGCTTTCAAACAGACACGGCGGCGCGACATTTTGGGCTTGGATGGTCTCGATTATTGTGCATCTAACAGTGCTGACGGCGTTTGCAGTTATCAACTTCTCTTCGTCCAAGGCTCAAGGCAAACAGCAATCGGTCCCAACGGCCAAAGTAAGCCGGGTTAAAAAACTAATACAAGCCCCACTGATAATGCCCAAACCAAAAGTGAGAAAAACTTCCATAGAGCATTTTGCAAAAAGCACATACAGGTTAGTGCCGATAAATCGGATTTTTGACGCTGTAATGCCGAGCGCGCAGAATCCGGGAAATTTGGCAAAACTTTCTGTCCCGCAGAATGCTTTCACATTAGCGAGCAGCGCTGATTTCCCGCACAGGATTGAGTTTTTCGGCAGTTCGACAGCACAGCGCAAGGTCTGCTACCTGGTAGATTGTTCGGGAAGTATGCAGGGCCTATTCGGTCGAGTTCAAAAGAAGCTTAAGGAATCGATTGACAAACTGCAGCCGGACCAATATTTTTACATTATCTTCTTTGGTGGTGACCGGCTGTTTGAACCTGGCGACGGCAGCATGATTCGAGCAACACAAAAAGCCAAATCCGCTGCGTGTGATTTTATCGATTCAATCCGACCGGCTGGGCAAACTAATGCTCTGGCGGCGTTTGAAAGAGCGGTGCAAATTCGTGACGGGCAGAGGAACAGTCCCTCGATTGTTTACTTTCTCACCGACGGCTTCGAGCTGACAACCGAGGACAAACAAAGGTTTTTGCAAAGAATAGCAAATTTTCAAAGGCGGTATGCGCCAACGACGAAAATCAATACTATAGGATTTTGGCCTCACGGCAGCGACGGTGAGCTGCTTAAGCTGATAGCGGAACAAAGCGGCGGTGAATCTGTTTTTGTCACCGACGGCGATAATTAAAAGGACGGCACTTTGCGTATTTGGCAGGACTGGAATTCAAAAAAAGAGTGTGGCAGGTAATGTATAAGAGTTTTTCATTAAAGATAATCTGTTTAATTCTTGTGTTGGCTGCTGTGTTGGCGGTAATAGTTGTCTCGATGCGGGATAACTTCGGAGCCGATGCAATAGGGACGGCGCAGACGCAGACATTCTTTGAGCAGTTTGTCGTCGCCGGCGGCCCTATCGTCTGGTTTGTGCTTTTGCCGATGTCGCTTGTTACGGTTTATTTGGCTACCGAGTACGGTCTTACTATTCGCCGAAAAAAACTCTTCCCCGACGGCACAGGCCGCAGGATTGTCGAGACAATCCAGCAGTCCGGTCCCGGACAATTGAAGGCACGAATCGCCGGTCAGGATGATTTTGTCAGTACCGCAGTTGTCAGGGCGGTTGCCCAGGGCAGAGACGATTGGTTTCGGATGCGCAACCTGCTTTTCGAATCACTGGAGGAGCAGGCCCTGCGATTCCTGCGCAGGATTGAATGGCTTAACTTAATCGGCAATGTTTCGCCGATGGTGGGCCTGTTCGGAACGGTCTTCGGGATGATAGAGCTGTTCAATGACATTGTGATGGCCGGTGGTCAGCCGCAGC
>CAZQYB010000116.1:0-8441 GCA_964597535.1 uncultured Pirellulales bacterium
GAGCAGGGCCTCGACCACCCCGACCGAAAGAGCATCGTCCTTGCAGGCGAAGACTGGCATACCGGCGTTATAGGCATCGTCGCTGCGAGAATAGTGGAAAAATTCCATCGTCCGACGATTATGATTAACACCGGGAGCCCGGAAAACTCCATCGCTCAGGGCTCCGCCCGCTCAATAACAGGATTCTGTTTGCTCACCGCAATCTCAGCCTGCTCACAACATTTAGTTGCTTTCGGCGGACATAAAATGGCCGCCGGCGTAACTATCGAAACAGAAAAAATCACCCGCTTTGCATCCGATTTTGAAGACTACGCAAAGCAAAACCTGAGCCAGAGTGATTGCGTTGCAAAACTTCACATCGACGCTGCGGCGCCATTGAACGGATTCAGGAAGGAGACCATCAGCGAGCTGCAAATGCTCGAACCTTTCGGCCAGGGTAATCCCAGACCGATTTTCGCAACAAAGGGAGTTCGTCTTGCTGCTCCGCCCAGAAAGGTCGGCACAGGCGGGGAACACCTCCAGCTTGCAATAACCGACAATACCGCCGCCGTCCGCTGCATCGGCTTTCGCTTCGGCAAGCTGGAAAAGAAGCTGCTTGACCACGAGTTCTTCGACGTTGCCTATCAACCCCAGCTAAATACCTACAACGGCGCCAGCAACGTCGAATTCGTTCTGGCGGACGTACAATTCGAATAGCGTCTAATTTCAGGAAGCACTATGAAACTTTTACGAAACCTGCTTGTTGTCATCGGTGCAGTTATTCTTGTTGGCTGTGCCGATGCCGACCACAGCTTAAAGATTCAGGCGTCCGGACAGGCAAATCCCTGGACGCATCTGAATTTATACAACAATCCGGACAATTTCCAGTTTGCAATCGTCGCCGACCGAACCGGCAACATGCGGCCGGGCGTCTTCGCGGACGCTGTTGAGAAATTGAACCTCTTAAAACCTGAGTTTGTTATGTCTATCGGCGATTTAATTATGGGCGAGACCGAGGATGACGCCGAATTAGACCGCCAGTGGGACGAGTTTGACACTTTAGTCAAGAAGTTGCGGATGCCCTTCTTTTATGTGCCGGGAAATCACGATATCAGCAATGAAGCAATGGCCAAAAAATGGCAAAAACGCCTCGGACGAAGCTATTATCACTTCGTTTATCACAATGTTCTCTTCCTCTGCCTGAACACCGAAGACCCTCCTGCAAGTGGTATTAGCGACCGGCAGATTGAATACGTCAGAAAGGCACTCGAAGACAACAGAAATGTCCGCTGGACGCTCGTATTTATGCATCGACCTCTCTGGGAAAAAAGCGAAACACTGGAAAACTGGGAAAAGTTCGAATCATTATTGGCAGATAGACCCTATACCGTTTTTGCCGGACACACCCATACATACAATAAATCTGTACGCAACAACCGGCTGTACTACGTCCTGGCTATAACAGGTGGAGGTGGCGGAGGCGAAGACAATGAGCCGCTTGGACTTGCTGAATGCCGATTTGACCATATTGTGTGGGTGACTATGACCGGCGAGGGCCCCGCAATGGCCAATCTTCTGCTTGAAGGTATATTGGACGACGAACCCTGCCCATAGTAGCGGTTGTGGATGGCGTTTAGCATATACGCTGTCCGCTATTTTTTACTGACCGTTACCTTATCAATTTTGAACCGCCCCAAAATGTTGACCAGACTGAAGAAGTCCTCTATATTGCCGTTGCCGACAGCCAGAGCAATATGTCCGGCGTCGTATCCGCCCAGCCCGGCACTCTTAAACGCCGCATCCAGACCTACCCATTTGCCGGGTTCCCGCCCTGCGGGGTCCCCGCCTACATATGCCTGCACCCACGCATGCCCTCCAAAACCCTGTAAACCGGCAAAATCTTCGATGTATGCCACACCAGTAACCACCTGCGCCGGTATCCCAACAGCCCGGCACATCGCTGCTGTCAGCACCGCATGCTCTGTGCAGTCGCCCTGCCTGCTGGCCGCAACCTCCGCCGCTGAGGCGTAACCCACTGATAAGCTCTTGTTCTCAATGTAGTCGCCCACAAATGCTTCGATTTTCTTTATGGCCCCAGCCGCATCTTTCGTCCCGCCAATCGCACGGCGGGCAAGCTTAATTATCTGTTTGTTATCGCTCTGCAGAAATCTATTGGGCTGCATCGCTTCCAGAATTGTCTTATCTTTACCTTTATAAGGGAACCCTGCTCCCGCTGGTGCGGCAACCGGCTCGACCGTCACGATTAGACCGCCGGCCTTGCCGGGCCTTACGCTTTGATTATCGCCGGAAGGTATCGTCAGGCTGTTTGCATCTGCTGTTGGGCTCAGGTGGTAAGTAATCGACTTTGCCGACCCGACCTTCTCCAGCGGCACGGGACTTGCCACGAACATCTTATTAATCAGTTCCAGCACGTCATTTTTACCCAGCGCAAACTCCTTCGCGCACGCCACCATCTCAATTTGCATACCCATCATAGGCATTACGGTCTTTTGTTGGCGAAGCTCATCATCAACATAACTTGTAGTAACAATTTCACCGGTCATCGGCATCGTCATAGTTGTTGTAACTTCTCTCAAAGCTACGACACGTCCGAGCAGGTCAACGTTTCGTTTCGGCCCGATGCGTATTTGTGCATCAAGGGCCTGCATGATAGTTGGACTGAATATTTTGACGGTGTAACTCAAACCTTCTTTCAAACCTTTCTTTAGCGTCAGCAGGCGCAGGGCCTCCGCCATCACCGCGCCCTTCGGCCATTCAAGGGTGCTCTTTTGTTCAGCTCCCATCGATGTAATCGTTACATCCACAGTCCCCTGCTCATTCACTGTGCCCGCAATTTTCATTGTCATCATACTAAAGTCTTGTACGACTTCGAAAGCTAACGGCCTGCCGTCAATCGTCTCGATGCCGGTTTCAGTTGTGGTTATAGTTACGGGGACCCCAACTCTGCTCATTGTCATATTGACTTTCTCGGTGGTAGTTACTTTCTTTTCTGTTGCCTGCCGAGTATGTATCGCATAGCCGACCTTCTTGCCTTCCATAAAAATGGCAAAGTACTCAGTTTCGCTTGCTGCCGGCTGCGCCCAACCAACCGCCGACAGCACTAACCAAACGCCGAAAAAATGCCGCGACTTCATAATCCAGCTCCTTTCTTTAACATCACCCTCCGTTTTTTCAAAAATTCACAACCACTGATAAGTATAACCGCAAAACCACAATTTTTCATCGCAATAATTTTCCTAACGGTTAAAATAGGCGGAAAATTTTCTTCGTGAATGCCTATGACTTTTGGTGAACTTCTAAATCTGGCTTGTTCGGACGAAGCGCCTAATCTTTGTACCGATTCGCGCCTTGTCAGGGCCGGTGATGTCTTCATAGCCGTCAAAGGCACTGTTTATGACGGCCACGACTTTATCGACCAGGCTCTGGCCAGAGGTGCCAAATATATTGTCTGCCAGGAGGAGCAAACGAGTCACGAGTCACGAGCCGCGGGTCAGAAGATGATAGTTGTTGAAAACTCTGCTGAGGCAGCCGCCCTTCTGGCACAGGCAGGCAGGGGTAATCCAGCTTCACAACTGACAAATCTCGCCGTTACCGGCACAAACGGAAAAACAACCGTCGCGTATCTGGTTCGCTCCTGTATCCAAAAGGCAGGCGAAAAGTGCGGCCTCATCGGCACAATCATTTACGATACCGGCGAGAACTGCTCCGAGGCAGCCCTGACAACGCCCGATTGTCTTTACATCGCCGAAGTACAGCAGCAGATGTTAACGGCCGGCTCAAAATATATGGTCATTGAGGCCAGCAGTCACGCACTCTCTCAGGACCGCCTCGCCGCCATAAAATTCAAAGCAGCCGCCTTCACAAATCTTGCCGGCGACCACCTCGACTACCACAAAACCAAAGCAGCGTACCTCACCGCCAAAACCAAACTCTTTTCTTCTCTTTCGCCCGACGCAACGGCAGTGTTGAATAAACAGTCCCCGGAAGCCGAACTCATCGCCGAGCGAACCGACGCTAAAATCTTATGGTATGCCGTTGATGGACCGGCGGATTTAACTGCTCGTATCAAATCAATGGATATAACGGGAACTGTCTTTGCCATCGAATATGCCGGAAAATCATCCCTTATAGAGACCCCTTTGCTCGGCCGATACAACGTAAGTAACCACTTGGCGGCGGCAGGACTGTGCTTTGCAGCCGGTTTCGATTTGGAAACGATAGCGGCTGGGCTATCAATGTTAAAGACAATACCCGGCCGATTGAAAAAAATCGATTGGGAGGGCGATTTTTCAGTTTTTATTGATTATGCGCATACTGCCGATGCCTTGAAAAATGTTCTGACTACGCTAAAACCTTTCTGCAGGGCTAAGCTGACGGTCGTTTTTGGCTGCGGCGGAGACAGGGACCGGACCAAACGCCCGCGTATGGCCGGGGTCGCTGAGCAATTCGCCGATTCTATAATTATAACCAGCGATAACCCGCGAACCGAAAATCCTGAAGACATCATAGATGAAATCGTCGCTGGCTTCGAAAAAGGCCCTGCAATACCGTATGCAGAATTACGAGCGGCGAGCGACGAGCGACGAGCGACGAAAATAATTGAGCCGGATAGAAAAAAAGCTATCGAGTCGGCTATAAAAACAGCCGCCGGAGATGACATCGTACTCATAGCGGGCAAAGGCCACGAAACGTATCAGATAATCGGAACGCAAAAATTCAATTTCAGTGATAAAGATATTGCCCAGGAATGCCTCCGGAAACGAATCAGAAATAGAGAATCAAATGCTGATTAGCATTCCGCTCGCTCATATCTTAATCCGCAGCTTATCTATATACTAACCCCAATATAACCAGATATTTCGTTGACTTGCTCGTTTGGCTATGCATAGGCCAACTTTTCCACCTCTTTTTCTATACGACGTGAAAGCCTGTCTGTCTCTACATCCAAATCATAATCCATTTGAAGACCCAGCCAAAACTGTGGCGAATTGCCGAAATGCCGAGCTAAACGAAGTGCCGTGTTTGCTGTTATGCTCCTTTTGCCATGAATGATTTCGTTTATTCTTCGAGGAGACACTCCCAAATCTCGGCCAAGCTGATTTTGACTTATGCTCATGGGCTTTAAGAATTCTTCGAAAAGCACCTCGCCTGGATGTAAAGGAGGTATCTTGTTCTTTCCCATTTTTTCACCTCAATGATAATCTGTAATCTCTACCCCCAAGGCATTATTGTCTGTCCACTTAAAACAAATTCGCCATTGGTCGTTAATACGAATACTGTATTGTCCTTTTCTTTTACCGGATAACATTTCTAACCTGTTAGCCGGCGGGATTTTCAAATCACTTAATGTTTTACTCCGATTAATCATACGCAGCTTTCTGAAAGCTGCTTTTTGAATATTACGAGGCAGCTTCCTGGAATATTCGCGGCAAAAGATTTTTTCTGTTTCTTTACATTTGAAGGTTTTAATCATAAACCAATTAGATTATATAACGAATGACGTTATAAGTCAAGTTTGATTTTCAAGTATTTGCAATTTTTTATGCGGAATTCAAGAATATTTCAAAACCCTTGACCATTTGCAAAATTATAGCATAATTTCATCGTATCGACAAGTATTTGCCTTACCGAAATTATAGAATAAATTTCTCAAAAACGAAAATGAAGAAATTTCTGATAGCAGATTTGACCAGCATAATAAAGGCACACGAGCCACGAGTCACGAGCGACGAGCGACGTTTTTTCACAGGCGTAAGTACTGATTCGCGAACTATCAAACCCGGCGATTGTTTTTTTGCAATTGTCGGTGAGGATTCCGACGGCCATGATTATGTAGCTGACGCCTTTGCCAAAGGTGCCGCCTGCGCCGTGGTCGGCAGGGACGCCGGAAGCGATGATTTTGCCGGCAAAACAATTCTAAAGGTCGGCGATACCGTAAAGGCCCTCGGCGATTTTGCCTGTGAATACCGTCGGAGGATGGACTTCAGGGTTGTCGCAATAACCGGCTCCGTAGGCAAAACAACAACAAGGCAAATCGCTTATCACGTCTTAAGTCGGCGCTTCCGTGCGTTTCAGGCACCGAAGAATTTTAATAACTATCTCGGCCTGCCTCTGACGCTGCTCGGCGCCGACCACGATGATGAAATTGTTCTCGCCGAGCTTGGCAGCAATCACCCCGGCGAAATCGCTTACCTGACGCGAATCGCCCAGCCCGACATCGCTGTTGTTACCAACGTCTATCCAGCCCATCTGGCCGGGCTCCGTAACCTTAAAACCATAACCCAGGAAAAGTTGTCTATATCCGAAGGATTGCGGAGCGATGGTATTCTGATAGTCAACGCTGATATCGTGAATCGCACGAACCACCGGATTGTAACTTTCGGCACATCAGTTGAATGTGATATACAGGCGAAAGACACCACTTATGACCAGCTCGGCAGCCGGTTTACCATTGACGGCACCGAAGTTTGGCTGCCGTTACCAGGCCGGGGCAATCTCGAAAATGCACTCGCCGCCTGGGCCGTTTGCAGCCGGCTTGGAATAAATATTGACGACTTCGCTCGCGACGTAAAAACTCTGCTGCCGGTGCCTATGCGCACTGAGCTGCTGCAAATCCGCACGCTGACCGTATTGAACGATTGCTACAATGCAAACCCGGCCTCAATGAAAAATGCACTGGACATATTGGCGAATATTGGCTCATCTGAAAAACGCCGATTGGTTTTTATCTGCGGCGATATGGCCGAACTCGGACCCCAGGGCCGAAAACTGCACACAGAGCTGGGGGCTTCTGTCGCACAGGCCAGGGTCCAGCTTCTACTTGCCGTTGGCGGGTTTGCGCAAATCACCGCCGAGGCCGCAAAACAAAACGCCATACGCGATTTACAGGCAAAGTGTTTCAAAGATACCGCTTCAGTTTGTAATAATCTGATAAAATTCGTAAAAGAGGACGATATAATATTAGTCAAAGGTTCGCGAGTGGCCAAACTGGAAAGGGCTGTCGAAAAGCTGAAAGAGCTCTTTTTGTGAGACGAGAGAAAAAGCAAATGTCAAAATATCGAGATTAGACACCAAGATGCAACAGTTCGGGTTTCTCTTTGCATTTTGATTTGTCATTTTGCTTTTTGATTTTTAATTTTTGATTTCGCTGCGAGATACGAAATGATATACCATTTGTTACGGCATTTACGCGTGGAAGAACTGCTGCACTTTTACGCCTATCGCTACGTGATGTTTCGCTCTGTAGCAGCCGTTCTGACCAGCTTGCTGATTGCCGTTTTGATTGGCCCTAAGATTATTCGCTGGCTGATGCGAAAAAAAATCGGCGACCGTCCGGAGTTTCACCACGCCGCCTTGAACGAATTGACCAGAGAAAAGGCCAATACGCCCACGATGGGCGGACTTATAATCATATTTTCGACCTTAGCGACCACTTTACTATGGGCAAAGTTGAACAATCCTTTTGTTCAAAAGGCCATCGTCTTAATGATATGGTTTGGCTGCCTCGGCGGTGTCGATGACTGGCTCAAACTAACCAGTGCTATTCGACACCGAAGCAGGAACGGATTGAAACCCTGGGAAAAGCTCCTCTTTCAAATCGGCGGAGCTGTCTTAATCGCCTCGTTTTTATACGCCGATTTTACAAACATAGCCGATGGTAAACAGTTTTGGCTGCCCTTCTACAAACACGGCCTGCCGTTAGCTCCCTGGGTATTTGTCTTAATCGCCATTTTTTATATCTCCGCCACCAGCAATGCTGTCAATCTTACCGACGGTATGGATGGATTGGCTGCCGGCTGTGTGGGAATGGTCAGTCTGGTACTGGTTATTCTCTGCTACGTCACCTCCGAGACGATGACACGGACAACTCCTGTTACCTGGGCTATGTATCTCCTGCTGCCGCATATACCACAGGCCGGCGAGTTGAGCATCTTTTACTCGGCAATCCTGGGCGCAGTGCTCGGCTTTTTGTGGTTTAACTGCCATCCCGCCCAGACCTTTATGGGAGATGTGGGCTCACTGCCTTTAGGAGCCGCTATGGGCTACGGTGCGCTGGTTACGAGAAATGAAATCCTCCTCTTCGTCATTGGCGGCGTTTTCGTCATCGAATTGTTTAGTGTAGTCCTGCAGGTAACCTATTTCAGATATACCGGCGGTCAACGGCTTTTCAGGTGCGCCCCCATTCACCACCACTTCCACTTAGCCGGCTGGAGCGAACCGCAGGTCGTAGTCCGTTTTTGGCTCCTCGCTGCTGCCTTTGCCGCCCTCGCCCTCGCAACGCTGAAAATCCGCTAAGCCGGCTGCCGCCAAACCCGATTATTGTTCGTAATGCTCTTCGATGTGGATTTGAACGTTCTTCCTGTATGCATCTGAATCGTCCGAACCGAGTTTATCTAATTTTCTCTGTGCCAGAAAAATTTTGACGGCGGTAATCCCGCAGC
>CAZQYB010000117.1:0-8405 GCA_964597535.1 uncultured Pirellulales bacterium
CGATTCTTTCAAATATGGCAATTGCTGTTTTTTTGGCTTGTTCACTTATTTTGCTTTGACTGATGATTTTGTTTATCTGTGCGAGGTTACGGTGGTGGACCTGCTTTTGCGCGGCAGGTTCGAAGCTGACAGCCCTAATGCCTGCACGCTTAGTCTGCCTTATGTTTATATCAAGATTTTCTATACGGAGCGTTGCAAGCTGGGCCTTTAGGAATTCGGCGTCGAGGCCGGCATCAAGCATTGCTGCGACAATCATATCTCCGGCGGCACCGGCAAAACAATCAAAATAAGCTATCTTCATAATGGTAACCTCACAACAGCAATAATCCCGTTGCAATTATCCGTGAAAATCGGCAGCTATTCAAGTAGAAATAATGCTGTGATTGATGTAAATAATGGTGCTGCTTGAATTTTATA
Source organism: uncultured Pirellulales bacterium (assembly GCA_964597535.1). Lineage (GTDB taxonomy): Bacteria > Planctomycetota > Phycisphaerae > Sedimentisphaerales > Anaerobacaceae > CAZQYB01. The sequence goes on from CAZQYB010000117.1 coordinate 418, forward strand.
AGTATTTGTGGTAATAAATTGCTGCGATATGAAGGCACAAATGAAAAAACAGATTCCTCGACTCCGCTGCGCTGCGCTCGGAATAACGGTTTTTGCGGCTGTACTTAGTGTTTGTCTTGTCGGCACCGCCTCGGCAGATTTGGCAAAGCGAATCGACAGCATCATTGGCCAAAGTACCCAGAAAAAGGTCCAATTCTCCATTCATATAGTCGATGCCGATTCGGGCAAGACGGTGTACAGCCATAATGCAAAAAAGGCGCTTATACCCGCTTCAAATATGAAGATAATCACCACAGCAGCGGCACTAAAATATTTAGGACCAAATTATGAATATAAAACAAAGGTGGGGCTTTGCGGCGATACTCTGGTGATAATAGGGGGGGGCGACCCGTTATTTGGCGACAAAGTTACAGATGCTAAATACGATAAAAAGGCCGGCTGGATATTTGAAGATATAGCGCAGGCATTAAAGCAAAACCGTGTCAAAACCATTAAAGATATTATAGTCGATAGCAGTATATTCGATGACCAGCGAGTCCATCCAAATTGGCCGAAGAAGCAGCTAAACCGCTGGTACGCCTGCGAAGTCAGCGGTTTAAATTACAACGGCAATTGTATTGATGTGACCGCGAAAAATTCCGGCGGCAGAGTGGTTGTTTCTATCGAGCCGGCAACCGATTATGTAAAAATAATCAATACGGTCAAACGCGTAAAGAAAGGCAAGGTTGGTGTCGCGGCTTACCGCACTCGCGAGCCTAATAAAATTATCTTAGAGGGCAAATGTAGAAAGCAGCAGGGGCCGTTCCCGGTTGCAATTGAAAGGCCGGCCGCGTTTTTCAGCTTTTTGCTGGCGGAAAAGCTGGCTAAGGCAAGAATAAACGCGGAGGGCAAAGTTATAGAAAAAGTGGTGAGCAAAGATTGTAACTTCAGGGCACTCAGAGAATACAGAACGCCCATAAGGGATTGTTTGGCGCGGTGTAATAAGAGCAGCTTTGGCCTGGCGGCGGAGGCCTTGCTTAAAACTATCGCAGCGCACTCAAATGAAAACTGCAAAAACGGTAACTGGGTCGAAGGACGTGAATTAATTCGTGAGTATTTGCTGAAGCTTGGTATCAAGGGAGAAGAATTCTATATTGATGACGGCAGCGGCCTGAGCAGGCAAAATAAACTCAGTGCAAATGCTATAACAAAGGTGTTACTTGATGCTTACAATGGTAAGGACTGGAAGCTCTACAAAGATTCGTTAGCGGTAGGGGGGGTGGATGGAACACTTAAGAGACATTTCGACGAAAAAAAATACAAGGGCAAAATCCTTGGCAAGACCGGATATATCGCCGGCGTCAAGTCGTTTTCGGGAGTATGCAGCACTGCCGATGGTGATTATATATTTTCTATTCTGGCTAATAACACCAATGGCCGGACACGCACTGCAATCAATGATATAGCAAAAGCAGTCGTAGATAGTGAATAATCGTTAGTCGATTGTGAATAAAAGTCAGAAATCAAAACGAATGCCGACGGCGAGAGTAATTACTTTACCATTCGCTTAGTTCGCCGAGAAGTTCTTCAACCAAATCCTTCATAGTTACAATGCCGACAGGCCTTTCTCGGCCGGCGTGCCCGAGTCCTGTAACCAAAACGATTTTCTGATTTTCGTTTCGCATAATATTTGTTGCATCTGAGACGATAGTGTCGGCGGGAAGCTTTCGGATTGGCTTTATGAAGTTACGTAAATCCGTAAACTGCTGTTCCGAGCTTAGGACTTCGTAAATATTTATATAGCCGACGATGTTTGCAGAGCAACGGTCATAAACCGGTAAACGGCTGAAGGCCGATTCCTTCAATTTGTTTAACAAAGCCCGATTATCAGAATTTTGAGCCAGCATCTGTATTTTGTTAATGGGCGTCATCACAGACCTTATTGTAATGTTGGGAATAGTGACCAGACGATTTATGATGTCAGCCTGCACGGGGCTGAGAAAGGCTTCTTCCCGCGTTTCCCGAAAAATTGCTTTGATGTGAGACGAGCGTACATTCGGTATAACCGCCTCAGTAAACGCCGATGTGCCTGTTAGCTGGGCGAAGATACGTGATATAAATTTAAGTAAGGGCACTGCCCCAGAGAAGGTAAAGAGTTTCTGGAATGCGAATAAAACAGGTGCGAAACAGGGCATAAGCAAATCGGCACGATAGAAGAAGATATTTTTGGGAACCAGCTCAGAAAAGACAAATAGTGTCGGTGCTATTAAAAGCGTTGCAAGCAATTCAGCGGTGTGTTCGACTTTCATTTTGTTTAACAATATAAGTGTTACAATACTCGTAGCAAGATAATGAGCAAGATTATTACCTATTAACATTGAAAGAAGAAGGCTGGGGCTGTCACGCATAACCTTACCGAGGATGACAAATGATAATTGCTTCTTTTCAATACCGAGTCGTAAGCGAAGTCGGCTAAGCTGATACAGTCCCGTTTCGGCCCCGGCGAATAAGGCGCCAAGAACAACGAAAAGCACAACCACCAGTATTAAAATTATGCTATTGACCATTAGCTGAAATTGGCTCAAGGGTTAATATTAGGGTTTCGATTCTGTGCTTTCGCACACGTTCGACGGTAAACTTTAGATTTTTCAAATACGCCACATCGCCGCTTTTGGGTATCTTGCCCAGAAGGGCGGTTACGAGGCCGCTGATTGTGGAAAGTCTGTTTTCCGCCGGCTCAATATGAAAAGCCTCTGCCCAATCGTGAATTGCCAGGTTGCCTGCCAGGCGATATTCAAAAGGGCCTAACTGCTCGATAGACTCAATACCGCTCATAGGCGAAATCGGACCGAGCAACTCTTCGGCAATATATTCCAGGCGAACAGAACCTGCGATGCCACCATATTCATCAACGACTATCGCTGTGTCGGTATGAGTCCTTCGGAAAAATTCCAGTAATGATTCGACCGTCTTTTGTTCAGGAACGTAACGCACCCGCCGGACAAGTTTGTCCAGCGGCGTATCCGGGCGAAGCAGTAACTGACGCAAGTGCACCAGACCAACTATATTATCTATCGTTCGGACATATACGGGCAGCTTCGTGAGATGGTTTTTCAGCATCAATCCGCGGGCTGTCTGGGCCGACTCTGTAACCGCACAGGCAACCATATCCACTCGTGGCCGCAGACAATCGCGAACTTTAAGAAATCCAAACTCGATAATCTCCGTCAAGAGTTTGTTCTCGTCGGCGGTGATTAGGCCGCGTTTTCTCACCTGCTCAATCAGCGACTTGAATTCGCCTGTGGTTACGGGTTTGACGGGTTTGGCAGCTCCGAGGAACAGGCGAATGACCGGCTCTATTATTAAAAAGCGGAAGAGCAATAGAATAGGCGTAAAAACCTTCAGGCACATAAAGACCGGCAGGGCGGTGGTGACACTGATGGATTTTGAATTCGCATAGGCCAGCGATTTTGGCAGTATTTCGCCGAAGAGAACCAGTAAACAGAAGGTAAGACAGGCATTAACCACCGCTGCTATCACGCCGATTTGTTGCCGCACTCTGACCGTAAGGACGCTGGCGACAGCAAAGAAGAGAACGTTAACTATCATATTGCCAAACAAGAGGCAACTGAGCAATTGCCTTGGTTTGTTCAATAGTCTTACCGCCAGCTTTTGCAGTTTATGTTCAGATTTTTTCAGCAGATTGACTTGCCTGCGTGAGAGATTAAAGAAGGCGGTCTCTGCCCCTGAGAAAAAAGCTGAACCGGCGAGCAGCAGCAACATTAAGACGATATGGCCAATATTTTGAGCCACTTTTTGTATTACCTTGACTTGCGCTTCGGCAGGTTTATATTAAATTTGCTTCCCTCATCTTGTTTGGATTCTACTGAGATACGGCCTCCGTGAGCATCCATTATCTGTTTACAAAAAGTAAGGCCAAGTCCGGAGTTTAAGTTTTGTGACGATGATTTTTTGTGTTCCTTCGTAGTAAAGAACGGCTCGAAAATCTTTTTTAAATCAGCCGGTTCAATTCCGCGTCCGGTGTCGGAGACTTCTATTTGGACCGCATCAGCAGTGTTCCGGGCCTTGATGGTTAAAGCGCCGCCGGCAGGCAGCATCGCTTCGCGGGCGTTAAGAATGAGGTTCATTAAAACCTGTTGAATCTGAATGGGCACAGCCCAAACCGTCATGTCTTCAGGAATATCGAGATTCACAGTTATCTTATCCTTCGCAAAATCGCGGCACAAACAGGAGAAAATTTCTTCCAGCAAGACGATTGGTCGAATCTCTTTCTTTTCCTGCGTTTCGCGACTTGCGAGGGTGAGCATACTTTCCATAATTTTTGAGGCGCGTTCGCAGATTCGCACCGCTTTTTGAAGCGCCTTCTCAATAAGGAGCTTATCGTCGGGATTGTTTAGAGCAAGAGCTGCGTAGCTGCCGAGAGGCGTGAGCAGATTGTTGACTTCGTGGGCCATCATACAGGCGGCTGTTCCGATGTTGGCGAGGGCCTGGAAGTGGCCAATCTGCGATTTCAAGGCGCTATTTTGTTCCTGCTGGGACGCCAGGTGTTTGTGCAAAGAAAAGCGTTTTTCGATAATGCTTGTCAACTGTCTGCTCCTTCTATAAAATTAGTTTTCAGACGTAAATTATTATACGCAAAATGTTGGCTTACAAGTATCTATATCGACCTTTAGCGTGGTTTTTCTTGAACGAGGATATACACAGATATACCGGAAATGAACGAGCAAAGGATTTTAGAGGAACTTTTAGCGTTATTGGAAGCAAATAATGTTACAATTCGTCGAGAACCGCTCAGCGGAAGCGGCGGGGGACTGTGCACAATAAAAGGCGAGTCGATTTTCTTTGTGGATACGCAGGCTTCGTCATCTGAGGCGGCGTCGGCTTGTGCCGAAGCGGTCTCGAAAGTGGTGGACACTGAGAAGGTATATATCAGGCCGGAAGTCCGTGAGTTTATCGAAAACAACACCAATTAAATTACCTAAAGGCCTTAAAAAATGAAAAGAACGTTGCTTGTTTTGCTAATCTGCTTTGCGTCGGGACAGGGCCGGACAAATGCAAAAGAAAAGTTGCCTCCTGTGCAAATGCCCGACACATTCACTAATTCCATTGGTATGAAGTTTGTGCGAATTGAGGCGGGGACGTTTCGGATGGGTCAGTTGAATACGCCACTTCCCGTCGAAGTTGTTCCAACAGGACTTGATTTTCTCAGAGTGGGCGACTTCGATGAAAAACCCGTACACAACGTCACCATAACCCGGTCGTTCTACGCCGGCATCTTCGAGGTCACGAACTACCAGTACGAGCTTTTCGATCCGCTGCACAACGACCTGCGGGGCAAAGACGCCAATCTCTCCACCGAAGACGACGAAGCCGTTATCAATGTCAACTGGTACGACGCCCAGGCCTTCTGCCGCTGGCTGTCCGACAAGGAGGGCCTGGCCTACAGGCTGCCCACTGAAGCCGAATGGGAATACGCATGCCGCGCAGGGACAACCACGAACTTTTACGCAGGCGATGTACTGCCCAAAGAATTCCATAAGAATCAGCATCGTTCAGCAAAGCGCGACGCACCACTGCTCGTAGGCCAAACCCCGCCGAACCAATGGGGACTTTACGACATGCACGGAAACATCGAAGAATGGTGTAACGACTGGTACGGCCCATACTCCGGCGGCGACCAGACCGACCCCGCGGGATACACCACCGGCAGTTTCCGCGTAACCCGGGGCGGCAGCCACGGAACGTACATCTATTATCTAAGAAGTGCAAACCGTCTCGCTACCGTCCCTCAGACCCGAAACTGGATAACGGGCTTTCGTGTGGTATTAGGCGAACTGCCTCCAAATGCAAAACTGCTTACACCGCCATTACTGCGATACCAGAAGAACGTGATCCCAAGGACCAAAGAGCAAATCTCACAAGGTCCCGATCCGGATAAGCCTTATTTCAAAGGTCCTCGCCGCTTTGTGAACATTCCCATTGATATGTCCGGCCCGGTATTTGCCAGTCACAACCACAACACATCTATCGTTGAGTGTCCCAACGGCGATTTGCTCACCTCGTGGTTCAGTACAGTCAGTGAAGGAGGTCGTGAGGTGGTCCAGGCCTGCAGCCGGCTGCGATGGGGTGACGAGCAGTGGGAGCAGGCATCTCAATTGTGGGATGCGCCCGACCGAAACGACTCGGGAAACAGGCTCTGGTACGACGGCAAAGACACAATCTATCACTTCGCGAACCCGTCATTCGCGGCCGTTTCAATGGCAACTCTGGCAATTCGCGAATCCAAAGACAACGGCGTCACCTGGACAGTTCCACGGATTGCTCTGCCCGAATTTGCACGCGGCCAGGGGCCGGCAAATATGATCTTTCGAATGCGCGACGGCGCAATTGCAATGCCCACTGACTTTGGCGGTTCGAGAGTCTGGATAAGCCGCGATGAAACACTCACATGGACAAGGGCATCCGGACAAACCGCCGGTGTCCACGCACCGGTCATTGAGCTTGACGACGGTCGCCTCATAGCCTTCGGTAGAGGCGGCAAGATCGACAACATGATGCCCATGAGTCTCTCAAGTGACTCAGGCGAAAGCTGGACTTACAGTGCAACTGAGTTCCCACCCATCGGCGGAAAGCAAAAAGCGGTATTGCTCAAACTAAAACAGGGCCCGCTCTTTTTCGCGTCATTCGCCGACCTTGGAACCGATATCGTCGACGCCTCCGGGACAAAAAGAAAAATCCGGGGCCTCTTCGCCGCGCTATCCAAAGACCAGGGCAAAACATGGATCAACAAAAGGCTCGTCACCGACGACGGCCCTCCGCACCCGGTCGAGACTACCGCCGGCGGACTGTGCCTGATGAGCAGCCGCAACAGTGAGTTCAGGGGTTACATGTCGGCTATACAGGCGACCAACGGTCTTATCCACCTGATAACCAGCCGCCAGCATTATGCATTTAATCTAAAGTGGCTCCAGACCCCTCAACCGGCCCTTTCATCGGCGCCGGTCAGGGTCAAGCGCATTGTCGAAAGTTTTACAGGCCCCGACAAGTTTGACTGCAGCGATTGGGCCGACTATCACGCCTACAGAGGCGGCTTCAACGGCAAGGGCCAATATACGGTTGATGCGCTTGGTCCTCTCGGCGGCATCAATCGGATTGTCGGTAAGGGCCCCTTCGAGGCGACCATCGAGATTGAAAACCTCGTTTTCCACCCGAGCCTGCAGAAAAATCCTCCAGGCTTCACTCTTTGGTTGAAAGACGACCGCGTGCGGACCTTGTTGCTGCACATAAAGAAGTATGAAATTGGTCTGGAGTTGAAAGACAAGCTGTCCGACGTTACCTCACGGTCGTCGCAGACCCCATCTAACAGGGGGGATACTACTGGCCGGATTCGGTACGAGGTGCCACCCAAGTCAGTCAAGTTAAAATTGGCATACAATGAGAATACCCGACAAGTCCGAATTTTTTATGCCTTTGACGGTGGAGACCCAGCTATCGAGATTCCCGAAAGCAAAGCCGGGATATACTTCGGCGAGCCCTTGACCGAGTCAGCCGCAATTTACCTGCTGTTCAGTAGCGGCAGTATGGACATCGACCATTTTGAAGTTAAGCCGACGAACCCATAAGTTAGCAAAGGAAAAGAATGGGAAAAGAACGGAAATGCCACGTTTGGAAAATTCAAAAAGAAATGTCGCGTTACTCACATTTATTCTCTGCAGCATCACTGCTGCGAAAGACAAAGGAATTTAGCGTTACCTGCCTGTGTGTGCTACTGCTGACCGGCTACACTGCGCCGGCTCAGGATGTTCAAGACAAAATGCCGGCCGAGAAGGAATTCACCAATTCCCTTGGTATGAAGTTTGTCCGTATCGAGCCCGGAAGCTTTAGGATGGGACAGGAAAGACAAGCGGATGGTAAAAGCATCACGCTGACCTACGGCGACAGACACTTTATGGGAGGTGAACTGGATGAACAGCCCCTGCATAAGGTCC